>JBEAQI010000001.1:0-2581 GCA_041163965.1 Verrucomicrobiota bacterium
ACAACAGGAACTCAGTTATCAAGAAATAGCGGTCATTATGGAGGCGTCGGAAAGTGCGGTCAAAACCTGGATTTACCGTGCTCGACAATTCCTGAAACAAGAACTGAAAGATTTGGTTTAACCGATTGCCCGCAAGATGGAACACCCTCCCCCCAACGAATCGCCTTTGCCAACATCCTTCGAACAGTGGCTCAGGGATCAACCTGTCCGCTGCTCTGAGGAGTTTGATAATAGGCTTCGGGCGAGGCTGAATCAGCCCGCTCCCGATTTGGATTCCACAATCGATGACCTCCTCCGCCCAAATACCGCCTTCCATAACGCAGCCATGGCACGCCATGTTCGAGCTGCCCTCCTCCATGACAACAGGCGCCCACAAAGGGAAAGGCTCTGGTGGATTTTGCTGCGGCCTCTCGCCGCAGCCGCCCTGCTGTCTTTGACCTTTTGGAGTTTTCAGCAGGAACCCTCCTTGCCGAGAATGGGGGCCGACCTGCCCGCGACCGCGCACCTTGACCATCGCGCGGAAAGCGAGGCTGACCTTCACCTCATTTTTGCCCTCGCTTCTTCCCTTGAGACCGAAACGACGTTGGCCCATCTCGACACCAGCCCGGATCACTGGGCATTCCTTTTGGACTGATCACGTGACTGCCCTAACCAAAGTTCTTATCTCCGTGATTGCCTTCCCGATCCTCTTATCAGCAAGGGAATCCGGCACGGGCGGAACGATTCAACTACCGGCCCCACCACCCCTCCCGGCCGAGATGCGCAATCAGGCGCCGCTTCAACCCCCGCCTAATCTGCCCGACCCGGCAGACCTCATGGAACAGCTCCGGCAACTTCAGGAGCTGATCGCCATGTCTCCGGAGAAACTTTCCAAGTTGCGCCAATCCATTGAATTCATTGAGCGCATGTCCCCAGCGGAACGGGAGGCGATGCGCATCCGGTTGGCCCAAGTCACTGAACTCAATCAGGAATTGCAGGTCGAAGTGGATCGCCTTCACTCCTTTGCTCCAGACCTGCCCAAATCCAATCTCGCCCAGTTCTGGATCGCCAGCTCTGAAGACGAACGGGAGGCCACCAGAAAGCAATTTGCCCTCCTAGACAAACCGGAGGACAAGGCTGCCCTCCTCACGGATAAGGTTGCCGCCTTTGTTCAAAAACGGGAAGCCACCCTCGACAGAATGCGCAGCCGCGCCATGCGAAGTGCCTCCGTTAAGGAAACCAACTGAAGCGATTGCCAAGTGTTTATCCAACCCCCAGCGCTTTTTACGATTCATGCAAAATCAAAAGTTATTTCTTCTTGCCAAGACGCTTTGTGCTTGAATCGCGGCCGCAGTTGATTGCTTACTTAAACAGCGATTTTGGCAAGCGATAGGCCAAAGAACCGGAAGGTTCAGAGCTAAGACAGCGACAGAGACAGGGCAAGAGTCACCCAAAATACAATTGCCCGCAAGGCCACCCTAACCGGTGGCCTTGTCTTTTATTGGGCAAGGGCTTGGGACTCCACCCCAAATGGCCATTTCTGCCCTGTGTACGCAGCTTCCCAGAAAAGGTACTCCAGCTCGCTGGTACGGCGAAAATGGCGGCGCATGTGCTCCACTCCTCTCGGAGGCAAGGTCGGACTCAGGGAATCCACGAGATCAAGAATTTCCCTCACCACTGCCCCGAATGCCTCTCCACTGTAGGTATCGATCCAGCGCTGATAGAGGGCATTCGGAGACCCACTGACAACCAGATGCTCGCCCACCCGCCGGTAAATCCAGTAGCATGGAAGGAACGCTGCCACCGCCTCATGATAAGGACACTCGCGTGCCACTCGGATCAAATAAGACGTGTAAAGCAACCCGTTTGGCGAAAGGTCATTCCACGCTGGAGGCTCATTAAAGACGGAAAATCCCTGGAGAAATTCGCGATGCAAGGCGGCCTCTACAATCAGCGTGTTGCGCGCATGCTCGGAAAACATCATGAAGCCTTCGGGCGAATCGGACCGCGCAGCGAGAATCGCCAAGCCTCTCCCGAAGGCTGCCAGATACGTGGAGTCCTGCGCCAGGTAATATTGAAAGGCCTCTTCTGAAAGGGCCCCGCTGGTTAGTCCCTGCAAGAACGGGTGCCCCACTATGGCAGGGTAGATGTCCCCCGAAATAGTCGACCAGAGCGTGTCTGTTAAACAATCCATCCCCTCGCTTATCTCCTCCCTTTGAGAAAAAATCCAGCCTGAAGCACTTTTTCACGTCTGCCCGAAACCTATGCCGCTCAGTGCTGTTCCTCCATTCGGGCATTGACCCGCGTCCTTAAAATCTGCAAGACATCGCCATATGAAGCTAACGAAACGATTTCACCACCTGCCGCTCGTGGCCCTTGCATGGGCCCTTCCAGTGGCAAGCTCCCTCGCTCAAGACGAGGCCACAACCGAGCCTGATCAGAGCGCCGTCTTTGAAGCCATGGGCTATGCCATGGCATCCCAAATGCGCTTGAATATCGGTTTCTCCGAAAACGAGCTGGATAGCCTCTTCGCAGGCATGGCAAGCGCAGCCAATGGAGAGGACCCACCGGACGGCTTTCAGGAGTCTGTCGCTCAAGCCCA
>JBEAQI010000002.1:0-2525 GCA_041163965.1 Verrucomicrobiota bacterium
AACTGCCTTTGAATCGGCTGAACCTCCACACGAACATAATCGGGTCGGGACTCCAATTCGGCCAGCGACAACACTTCCACTCCCCCGAAATCTGCCTGTGAATAGATCGCAAAGCCGGGCAACATCTCCTCGCCGATAGGCCGGACGCGAACAACCGGGGAAATCCGCGACTGAAAATGCGCCACATGCGTCAAGGTTCCGTCCGGCTGGGCGAAATAAAGGGGTCCATCCAGTTCCAGAGCAGGTGGAATCACCACTTCGCCACTGGCCCAACCGGCTCCAAGCTGTTGGGCTTCGACAGCCATGGTCTGGCCGTCGGGAAGCCTGAAGACAGCCTTCAAGGACGGCGCCCAGTCCCCCGCCACCAGCCAACTCAAGGTCTGGCCGGGCCCAACGACGCGTGGATTGGCGACAACTTGCCACAAGCCCGGCCTTGTTGCGTCTAACCCACGGTCCAGCGTCAAGGCTGCCGGCTGACCGTCCGCCATGACTGCCACCTCAACCGCGGTCTCTGCAGCAGGGCCTTCAAAGAGAGCCTTCCCCTCCTCATCGCTGACCCTCAGATCAATAATCTGCCCGCCCTCGCGAATGAAAGCCACCTGTGCCCCTTGCACCGGCCGGCCATCCCTCAGATCAAAAACACGGACCTCCCACCCGCCTGAAACAGGAACCACAATCACCTCAAGATCCGTAATGAGAAGCCATTCCCGCGCACTCGAGCCGTCACCGTAGACCTCTACGCTGTACCAACCAGCAGCAAGCCCCTCTCCAATCTCAACAAAACTGGTCCTCCAATCGCTGGATTCATCAGAATACCGGATCTCATCCTCAATCAACGGGGTGAGCGGCATGGGCAAATCCGACAACCGGTCGATCCCCACAGGCCCCTCGTCAATAGGCATTGCCACGGGCGAGACAGCATAGCGAAGGGCATTGAGATTGCGGGTCTCAAATGGAAAGCGAATGGCCTCGAACGGGGCATAACGGACCGACTCTCCAAACCTGAGGTCAGGCTTAAGCAAGGCATCAAGGGCCGTTCTGGCTTTCTCCGTAAGCAATGGGTCGACTCCCGCAACGCTCAGCAGAGCACGCAAGTAACGAACCGTCTCAGTCAGACTCAGCGTCTCAGGATCGCTCCCTGGCATCTCAGTCCCCATCCCGAGGATTTCGCGGCACAGCAAAGCGTATGCGACATCTTTGGGCGCCCGCTCCGGTAGCGCCACTAAAACCTCCTCGAGAAGGGTTGCGGCCCGCTGTTTATCGTCTGTGGTGCCTGGACTTCTCAGCAATGATTCCGCCATCCCGAGTTTGAAGACCGCCCCTTCCCCCAGGGTTGGGGATATCTTCGCCGCGCGCTCAAGGAAAGCACGCAACTCGATCTCGTAAGAAAATTGCGCCCCTGTCCGCAAGGCCTTCATCATCGCCGACAACAGAGCGCGGTATTGCTCTCCGGCCAGCTTCAGCTGCGTTGATGATTCCCACTGCTCTAAGCAGGCTTTAACCTCCGGCCAAACTTCATTACTGTCAACCCGCGCCGTGGACAGGTCCGCCAGCAAGCGCTCGCCGCGAACGCGCAACGCGTTGGCAGCGTCCCTTACAGAGTCTTCCATGGAGGCCGGTGCGGCCAAGGCCACCAACGGGTCCACAGCTGCCGAATCCTCCTGACCACGCGCCAACCCCGCAAATCCCGCCAGTGGAAAGATGAGCCAACTGCATCGCCATACTTGTCCAATTACCCGCATTGGAGCGCCATTCAAATCGAGCCTTGCCGAAATCGACAACACTTAATCGCCCGAAGCGCCACGGTCATCCCTCGAAACCTGAAAAGCCGGCAAACCGCCAGGCCCCACAAGGCGAGCCGTAACGAAGATCAACAAATTTCGCTTTTGGGTACTTTCGCCACTGGAGCGAAATAGCCGCCCCAGAAGGGGAAGACTCCCCAGCAGGGGAACACGGTCATCGAGCCGGACGGCATGTTCGCGGGTCAAACCGCCCATCACCACAGTCGCCCCATCCCAAATCGTAACCTCCGTCTGCACCTTGCGGATACTGAAAACAGGCTGATAAAAGCCGCTCGGCACCGTGACGGTCGTATCAGAAGCAATGGCCACGGAGGTCCCGCCATACTCGACGAATCCTTCAAACTCAGTGACCATCGGTTTCAAAAGGAGGCTGATGGCGTTGTCCTCTTCCACCGTCGGGGTGACCTCCATCTCGACGCCAACGTTGCGGGTCGTAAAGGACCGTGGGGTCCCCGCGGTTATGGCCACCCCCGCCGAGCCACTGGTGCTGTCCCCCATCCCCACCTCGGCGTTGGTGTCTCCATACATCTCGGGATAACGGAATTCCTCGGCCACCACGATTTGGGCTGTTTTGCCGCTTAGAACGGTGAGCTTAGGAGCGCTCAAAAGATCATTCCCAGACTGGCGCTCAAGAGCCCGCACCAGCACATTGAGGTCCACCCCGCCTACCAATTCCCCTGCATAGCGGAAGGCGGGGCCGGCGTCTTCCGCCAAGTCCACGGT
>JBEAQI010000003.1:0-3292 GCA_041163965.1 Verrucomicrobiota bacterium
CTCGACGCGCATCCGCTCACCGGAAACCTCTGGGCCGCCGAACATGGGCCGCGCGGGGGCGACGAACTGAATCGCATCCAACCGGGTCTCAACTACGGTTGGCCCACCATCACCTACGGCATGAACTACAACGGGACGCCCATCACCGCCCTCACCGAAGCCCCCGGTCTGGAGCAACCCGCCCTCTACTGGACACCCTCCATCGCCGTTTGCGGAATGGATTTCTATGAGGGAGACCACTTCCCGGAATGGACCAACGACCTCTTTCTTGGCGGCCTTGCCTCCAAGGAACTGCATCGGGTCTCCATCGACAAGGGCAAGGTCGTTCGCGACGAAATTGTGCTCTCCGGGATCGGTCGTATCCGCGATGTCGCCAGCGGCCCCGACGGCATGCTGTGGCTCGTCCTCAATGATCCGGACACGGTCGTCCGCCTCGTGCCGATCCCTTGACCCGCTCGCATATGTTCACCTTCATTGCCGGCGCTGACGATTTCCTCGTCCAACAAACAGCCCGCACGGAATGGGAATCGCTCTCAAAAGGCATCTCCGATCCGCACTCGCTTGAAATAATTGATGGCCAGGCTGGAAACGTCGACGAGGTCGAAAAAGCGGTCTCGCACTTCATCAGCGCGCTGCAGACCGTCTCCATGTTCTCCCCGGAAAAAGCGGTCTGGTTCAGAAATATCACCTTCCTCGCGGACACCGTCACCGGCCGCGCCAAAGGCACCCTCGAGGCCATTGAACGGCTTCAGGCCGCCCTCGAAGGGGTCTCCGACCCTGCCGTTCAGGTCCTCCTCTCCGCCGCCCCCGTCGACCGCCGCAAAAAAGCTTACAAATGGTTCCAACAGGCCGGCAAAAGTCAGTTTCTGGATGCCGCCCGCGATGACCAGGCCCTCATCAGCCTACTGGAAAAAGAAGCCTCCGCGCATGGCAAACGTTTCGTCGGTAACGCCGCCGAGGTCCTCATTGAGCTCACCACCGGCAACACCCGTCTCGCCCTCGGGGAAACGGAAAAAGTCATCACGTGGCTCGGCAACAGCACGGACATCACCCCCCACGATGTCGCGGAATTGGTCCCAAGCGTGCCGGGAAGTGATTTTTTTGAGGCCGCCGAGGCCTTCTACACACTCGATATTGAGCACGCTCTCGCGGCGATTCGACGGCACTTCTTCGCAGGTCACGATGCGCGTCCACTCCTCACCTCGCTGCAAAACCGTAACCGCCTCCTCATTCAACTGAAAGCCCTCGAAGCTGGGGGCCATTTTCGCGGCCGCCCCGGCAAGGCCGCCCTCGAAAAGGCCGCCACCGCCTTCGCAGACGCGTTCGGCGACCCCGCCAACAAGGACAGCTTCAACGTCTTCACGCAAAACCCGTGGTACTTGTCACGGCTCGCGGAAGCCGCTACCCCACTCTCGCTCAAGCATCTCGTCGAATTCCAGAAAGCCTTCCGGGCCGCCTTTCTCGAGATCATCAGTCGCCCCAACGAGCAGGAGGCCGTCCTGTCCGCCATGGCCATCCAATGCCTCGCCCCCCTGCAGGGGCCAAAGCGGCAAGCCGCCCACCGCTGATCCTACCCCCTTCGCTCGCGCCCCGCCCCCCTTCAGCAGACCCGGGGCTCACTTTCTCCCAGCCCCGCCTTGAATTGGTCTTGGCTTGGAAGGCTCTTTTTGGATGATATCGGCATGGACGTCATCCCAAACATTTTGGCGCAACGCTACGCCTCCCATGCTATCCGGGAAATCTGGTCTCCAAAAGGCAAAATCCGCCTCGAAAGGGAGCTCTGGATCGCTGTCATGAAGGCTCAGGCCGACCTCGGCCTGCCCATCTCGGCCGAGGCCATTCGCGCTTATGAGCGGGTCATTGATGATATCGACCTCGCCGCCATCGAGGCCCGGGAACGGATCACCCGACACGACGTCAAAGCGCGTATTGAAGCCTTCAACGAAAAGGCGGGTCACGAGCATATCCATAAAGGCATGACCAGCCGGGATCTCACCGAAAATGTCGAACAACTGCAGCTCTACCGGTCGCTGCGGTTGCTCTTTCTCAAAGGTCTCGCTGCCCTCAAGGCCTTCTCGGAACAGGCCGAGCGGCACCAGTCGCTCGTCCTCGCCGCCCGCACCCACAACGTCGCCGCCCAGCCCACCACCGTCGGCAAGCGGATTGCCATGTTCGGGGCGGAATTGGAGCGCGCCCTCCTCAAAATGGAACAACTGCTTGATGACTACCCAGCTCGGGGAATCAAGGGCGCCGTTGGTACCCAGCTCGATATCCTCACCCTCCTCAACGGGGACACCGCCAAGGTCGAACAGCTCGACGCCCGCATCCTCAAACACCTCGGCCTGCCGGCTGGCCTCGGCATTGTTGGCCAAGTGTATCCGCGCAGCCTCGACTTCGAGGTCCTCAGCCTATTTGTCCTCCTCGCCTCCGGGCCCGCCAACTTCGCGCGTACCCTCCGCCTCATGGCCGGCCACGAAATCGCCTCCGAAGGCTTTTCCAAAGGCCAGGTGGGTTCTTCCGCCATGCCTCACAAGATGAACGCGCGCTCCTGCGAACGGATAAACGGCTTTGCCAGCCTCCTCAAAGGCCATCTGACCATGATTGAAACGCTTGTCGGAGATCAGTGGAACGAAGGCGATGTTTCCTGCTCCGTCGTGCGCCGCATTGCGCTTCCCGACGCCACCTTCGCGCTCGATGGGCTCCTTGAGACCACCCTCACCGTCCTCACCCAGTTTGAAGTGTACCCAGCCGTCATCGCGCGGGAAAACGCGCATTACTTCCCCTTTCTCGCCACCACCACTCTCCTCATGGAGGCCGTCAAGGCCGGCGCCGGCCGCGAGGAAGCGCATGAGGCCATCAAGGAACACGCCGTTGCCACTGTCCTCGCCCTGCGCACCGGCCAAATCGCCACCAATGACCTCGCCCTGCGCCTCGCCCATGACGCCCGCCTCGGACTCAACAAGGAAACCATCGCTCGCGTCATTCAGGATGCCCAGTCGCTCTCCGGGCAAGCCTCTGCACAGGTGGACCAATTCTCGAAACAGACGCGCACCCTCCTCGCCCGCCACCCGGAAGCCGCCTCAATCAAGCCGGCCCCCATCCTGTGAGCCTCGTCGGTAGGGGATGAGGGACCAGTCCCATTTTACACAACAAGCAAATCCACCTGTTATGATGGGTGGTAGCAGGGGGCGGGATTGAACCGCCGACCTCAGGCTTATGAGTCCCGCGCTCTAACCATCTGAGCTACCCTGCCGTACAACGGGTATGACGTTCACCAAAAGGCCCGTTGGAT
>JBEAQI010000004.1:0-3909 GCA_041163965.1 Verrucomicrobiota bacterium
CCTCGAAACCGTCAAGGGCGCCGCAGCCCTCCTCGAAGCCGTTCCGGAAACCCCGGAAACCCACCGGAATTGGGTCTCCTCCCCGGGTGGAACGACCCTTGCCGGCCTCGCTGTCATGGAAAATCACGACTTCCGGAAAATTATTCGCGATACCGTCCTCGCCGCCCGTCGCCGCGCCGAGGAACTCTCCTGAATCAGCCTTCCTCCTTTCCTTCCTCTCCGAGACGCACAGGGCACCGGTCCAGCTCCGCTTTGCCATGCGCTCTGCGTCGGGACTTTATCGGACCGCGCCTGCGTCATCCGGTCTTCCCCAGCCGCCCCCGCCCGGAGTCTCCAAACGGATGGTGTCCCCAGCCTTGAGGTCAAGGCTGACGACACCGGGCAAGTCCTCCACCCGGCCATCCGCGCATACCAGACGGTTCCGCCCACACTGGCCGGGGTGCCCTCCCGCCGCGCCCGGAGGAGGATGGCGACGACTCTGACCAAGGAGGGACAGCGATACGGGCCGCCGAAAGGTCAGCTCACGCACCAACCCGTCCCCACCACGCCAACGACCGGCCCCGCCCGCACCGACGCGTAAGGAAAATTCGCGACAAAGCACCGGGTAGCGGTATTCAAGGATCTCGGGGTCGGTGATCGCGGTGTTGGTCATGTGAACATGCATCCCACAGGAGCCGTCAAACCCATCTCCTGCCCCGCCCCCGCCGCCAATGGTCTCATAATATCCGAAGGTCGAGTCGCCAAAAAGCAGGTTGTTCATCGTTCCCTGACTTCCGGCCTGCATACCCAGCAAACGCACGAGGGCCTCCACAATTTGCTGACTGGTCTCGACATTGCCCCCTACCACCGCCGGGGCCTTCCCAGCAGAGGAAAAATCTGGATTCAGAAAGCTTTCGGGCAGAATGATCTGAATGTGCTCAAGCAAGCCTTCGTTCAGCGGCATTGGCTGATTCACAAAGACCCGCACCACATACAACACGCAACTACGGACAATCGCGGGCGTCGCGTTGAGGTTGCCGTCGTGCACCGGGCTACTTCCGGAAAAATCAAAGATCAGCCCGCGTTCCACGGGGCGACATGCCACTTCAATCACCGTCCCGTCATCGAGTTCCTGTCGAACCCGCCCAACGGGAAAGGCACCGCCCTCCACGAGACCACCCACCAACTCACTCGCCGATTGGAGCAAATCCTCCATGTATCCGGTCACCGTGTGAACGCCATGGCGGCCCGCCAATTCATGGAACAGTTCGCTTCCACGTCTCAGCGATGCCACCTGCGCCTCAAGATCAATGAGGTTCTCCCGCGAGGAACGGCTCGGGTGCACCGCCTCGCGTAGCTGCTTTTCAACGACATCAAACTTGGAGACGCCGTCCCTGATCAGCCACTGGGGGTCAATGATCACGCCCTCCTCTTCGAGACATCTGGCATCCGCAGGCATGGAACCGGGCCGCGTTCCCCCGATCTCAGCGTGATGGGCCCGGTTCGCGACGTATCCATGGCAAACGCCATTGGCATCGAGAAGAGCGCTGATCAGGGTCACGTCTGGAAGATGCGATCCTCCGAATCCGGGATGGTTGGTGATCAGCACATCCCCCGGACCCCATGCGCGCCCAAGGGCACTTGCGCGCACGCACAATCCAAGTGCCCCAAGGTGCACCGGAATATGCGGCGCGTTGACCACTAACCGGCCCTCGCGATCCAACAAGGCACAGGAATAATCAAGACGCTCCCGGATGTTCGTCGACAAGGCGGTCCGGCGCAACTGATCCCCCATCTCTTCCACAATCGCTTCGAGTCGGTTCAATACAAGGGTCCGCTCAAGGGGCGTCCCTCGCTGATCCGCGCCTGACCCATCCGGAGCGGGAGGCTTTGTGGAATCGGTGCCCGCTGTGATCACTCGAACCGTCCCGTGGTCGCCCTGCACCGCCCGCCAACCGCCCTCCACAAAGGCCGTCCCATGGGCGTCCTTGAGAATCGCGGGGCCCGCAAAATAATGCCCCACCTCAAGCGCATCGCGATCATACACGGGAACTGGTATACCGCCCGACGCCACCGAGCTCGGCAAGGCCTTCGTGGTCTCCTCAAAGGACTCGACCTGAACCGGCGGACCACACTCGCCCACGCGTAGTTGCACTTTGACGACCTCAAGGGTCGCCGCCGCGGGATAGTAGCCATAGGCCCTCCGGAAGGCCTCTTCAAAGTCTCCCGCAAGGGCCTTGGCGCTCCTCACCTCAACGGGCAATGCCGCCTCCTGCCCGGTCAGGCGGACATGCGCCGTCAACGCCGCCGCCCCGAGTTGCTCCGCGTCAACACCGTCGGCCTCTAGGAGTCGCCTCGCCTCCGCCATGAGGGCGCTCTCCAAGGCCTCAAATTGCTCCAGCATCACCGCCATCGGCGTCATCAGATGGCGCTCCACCAGAGCCTCCCGAAGCGCACCGTGAATGCCCTTTGCACTGAGCAACCCGGCGTCCACCGGCAAGAGGATCTCGGTGATGCCCAGTTCGTCGGAAATCCGGCAGGCATGAAGGCCGCCAGCCCCGCCAAAGGCCACAAGGGCATAGTCGCGGGGATCCTCCCCCTCCCGCAGGGTGACATGCCGGATGGCTTGGGCCATACGCTCCGTGGCCACCGTCAAAAGGGCTTCTCCAAGCCGCAGCGGATCCGACTCACCGACCTTCCGAGCCAGCTCCCCCAAGGCGGCATGTGCCGCCGCAAGATCAAGGGGAATGGGAAAGTCGCGAGCCTCGATCCGCCCGAGGCACAAATGAACATCGGTCAGCGTCAAGGGCCCCCCCACTCCATAACAGGCCGGCCCGGGATCCGCCCCGGCGCTCTCCGGGCCAACCGCCAAACGTCCCTCGCGCCAGTCGCAAATCGACCCGCCTCCCGCCGCCACGGTATGAACCGGCAAGGCCGGCACCATGACCTTCGCCTCGCCCACCGCGATCGCGGAGCGTAATCGTGCCGCCCCTCGCCAACGGGCCACATCTGTTGACGTGCCGCCCATGTCCAGCGCCAGAATTCCCTCCTTCCCAGCGGCCCGGCCCACCGCCACCGCTCCGAGAAATCCTCCTGCGGGCCCACTCACAAGGCTGTCCACCGCACGGAAACGGCCCCGCGAGCAGAGTGCCCCAGCGCTGCTCATGACCCACAAGCCGCGACCCCCGCTGCCACGCTCCACCGCATCCAGATAAGTCGAGAGCACCGGCTTTAGCATCGCCTCGACCACTGTCGTCTGAATCCGCTCGACGTATTTGATCTGCGGCTCAACGGCATGGCTCGCACAGAGGGTCGGAAACCCCATCGACTCCAGAATGGCCAAGGCCCGCCGCTCATGGCTATCGTTGCACCAGCTGTGCATGAAACAAATGGCCACCGCCTCCATGCGCCGCTCACGCAGCAGCATCCCCGCCGCAAGGACCGCTTCTTCATCAAGTGGCTCCAGCTCCGCCCCATCGCGATCAAGACGCCCGCCGATCTCGAGCACCACCTCCGCCAAGGTCACACGGGGCTCCTGGGACAAGGAAAACAAGTGGGGCCGCTTCTGATCGCCGATGCGCAGCAAATCCGCAAACCCGCGCGTCACAAGGAGGGCCGTCTTCGCCCCCTTGCCTTCCAGAAGGGCATTGGTGGCTCGTGTCGTTCCAAGGCGATGCTCCATCTGGTCAACGGGGATCCGCAATCGCTGCCCAAGCAGGCGCGCCCCCAAAACCGGCGCCTCCTCCATGGTCTCGATCTCCACAAGATCCCCGGTTTTCACCAAATCCGCGATGCGTCCGGCATCCCCAACCCCGCCACAGCGCCATCGACCACCCATCCTACCATGAACCGTGGCGATCGGCTCACCCGCCTTCAATAGTCGGGCACCGGCCGCCAAAGGGCCCTCCAGATCAGGGACCCCGGAAAGCT
>JBEAQI010000005.1:0-4197 GCA_041163965.1 Verrucomicrobiota bacterium
GGCGGTAGAGCGGCAGGCTGCCATATCGCGTATGCGCCTCAAGGAGCCCGGCCACGGTGCCCGGGACGCCCACGGAATGGGCCGAATAGCGCGACAATTCCGGATCGGCCTCACCGGCGGCATTCAAAAACATATCCCGGTGGGCCGAGGCGGGGGCTGTTTCCCGATAGTCGAGAGCCGTTGTCTGACCGCGTGCGGCATCATGGATGAGCATAAAGCCACCCCCTCCCAGGTTGCCTGCCCTCGGCAGGGTGACCGCGAGGGCAAAGCCGGTCGCCACGGCCGCGTCGACCGCGTTGCCTCCGTCCCGCAAAACCTCCAGGCCGATCGCCGCGGCACGACTTTCCGAGGCCACCACCATGCCCTGTTTTCCCTCCACTGGCTGAAAGATGGCGCTCCCACGGATAATGGGAAGCGTGGTGGAGGGGGCGGCGGCGGTGGCGGCCGCGGTTGAGACAAGCAAACACAGATTCAGGGCAGATTTCCAGTGCATGCGTGGGTTATAGCGGACGGACAGCGCCCCGCAACGGTTGAAATAGGTTTGACCGCAAAAAGCCGATCACCTTAAGTGCGCGTTTTTTCCCATATCCAAATCAAAAGAAAAGGTACCTGTGAAATTGACCATCAGCGATCAAAGCGAAACCCGCAAGGACGTCATCGTGACCATCGACGCCGAGACGGTGGGGGCCGAAGAGAGCAAAATCGTGAAACAATTCATCAAGGAGGCCAAGATCCGCGGTTTCCGTCCGGGCAAGGTGCCCGAGAGCCGGATCCGGCAGCTCTACGCGAAGGAGATCATGCAGGAGTTGAAGCGGTCCCTGATGAACAAGGCCGTGCGCGAAGTCAGTGACCAGGAAGATTTAGAATTGGTGGCGGTGGTGGATTTTCCCGAGCCGGGCGATCCCGTTGCCGGGCAGGAAATCACGCTGGACCTGACCGTTGATGTGGTGCCGCCCTTTGAGCTGCCTGTGTATGAAGGCCTTGAACTGGAGGTGCCTTCGACGGATGTTTCCGACCAGGAAATCGATGCCGCGATTGACCGCATCCGGCGTCAGCGTGCTGACTTTGATGTGGTGGAGCGCCCCGCCGCGGTGGAGGACTATGTGAAAGTCAGCTACACTCCAACTCTGGATGGCGAGAGCATCGAAGCCCAAATTGCCGAACAGGCCAATCTGCGCGCATGGGGAGCGGTCAAGGAGGGCTGGGAGGAAGCGGGTACGGAGGAGGCCAAGCGCTACGGAGTTGCGGAGGTCATTGATGCCATCGTGGGTATGGCGGCCGGTGAGACCAAGTCCGTGGAAGTGCTGATCCCCGATGAGTTTCCCATTGAATCCCTGCGCGGCAAGACCGTTGCCTATGCCATCACTGCGCACGAGGTCCGCGAGCGTCGTTTACCCGAGCTCGACGAGGCGTACTTTAAGAGTGTGGGGGCGGAGTCCCTTGAGGATTACAAGGCCCAGGTCCTCGATTCCATTGAAGGTCAGAAACGCAATGAGCGGGTCCGCATCGAGCATGGCCTGATCAGCCAGAAACTGCTCCAAAGCGTGGAGTTTGACCTGCCGGAGACCATGCTTGAGGAAGAGCGCCAGCAGGCGGTGATCAACATGATGGGCCGGTCCTATGAGCAGGGTATCTCCCAGGATGAACTTGAATCCCACAAGGATGAGATCTTCGCCGCGGCCAACGAGTCCGCCAACCGCGAAGTGAAGCTGCGTATTTTGTTGTCCCGGATCGCCGAGAAAGAGGGGATCGAGGTCAGTAATGAGGACCTGAGCAAAGCCGCCTACTCGGTGGCCACGCAGCGCCGCCAAAAGCTGGATGACTACGTGAAGGAGCTCCAGAAGGACTCCGCTCAATTACGCCAGCTGCAGCGGCAAGTCCTGTCGGTCAAGACGGTCAACCGGATTGCTGAAAGGGCTGTCCGCAAGATCATTTCCCAATAATTTGATGTTCCGCATTGATTAAAGGGCGACGAGTCCCAATCTAAAAGCATGAGTTATTATCTTCCATTACCACATGTCGTAGAGAGCGACGGGCGGACGGAAAAAAGCTGGGACATCTACAGTCGTCTGCTAAAGGACCGCATCATCTTTATTGGCACTCCGATTGACGACTATGTCGCCAACGCGGTCATTGCGCAGATGCTTCTCCTGCAGATGGAGGATCCCAAGAAGGACATCCAGCTGTATATCAATTCACCGGGCGGCAGTGTCACGGACGGCATGGCCATTTATGATACGATGCGGTTCCTGAGCTGTGAGATCAAAACCTACTGCATGGGGCAGGCGGCGAGCATGGCCACGGTCCTCTTGTCAGCGGGGACAGTTGGGAAGCGCTATGCCCTGCCGCACAGCCGCGTCATGATTCACCAACCCAGCGGCGGGGCCACCGGCCAGAGCGCCGATATTTCCATCGCGGCACGGGAAATTCTCCGTTGGAAACGGACCCTGAGCGAGGTGCTCTCCGAGCATTCCGGCCAGCCGATCGACAAGATCGAGAAGGATTCCGATCGCGACTTCTACATGACCGCGGAGGAGGCCAAGGCCTATGGATTGGTCGACCATGTCATTCAATTCAAGGAGCGCGCCAAGTCTGGCGACGCCTAAAGGAGCTAGATGGCCCGTTCATCGAAAATGACCTTCTGCAGTTTTTGCGGAAAGTCCCAGTCAGAGGTGCGGAAAATGATCGCCGGTCCGGCCGGGGTCTACATCTGCGATTCCTGTGTCGATGTCTGCAAGACGATCATCGACCGTGAGCTTCGCGATTCCCGCCCTAGCAAGGCGGCAGGTGCCGGCAAGCGGTTCAAGCTGGTCAAGCCAGCCGAAATCAAAGCCATGCTGGATCAGGATGTGGTCGGCCAGGACCATGCCAAGAAGGTGCTGGCGGTGGCGGTCTACAATCATTACAAGCGCCTTGAAGCGGAACAGGGCGGTTTGCTTCAAGGAGACGGGGACAAGGCGGAAGTCCGGCTGGAAAAAAGCAATGTTCTCCTCGCGGGTCCCACGGGGAGTGGCAAGACGCTTCTCGCCCGGACCTTGGCGGAACTGCTGGAGGTACCGTTCGCCATTGCCGACGCCACCACCCTGACGGAGGCCGGGTATGTCGGCGAGGATGTCGAAAACATTGTCCTACGGCTGCTGCAAGCGGCCGAGTACGACGTGGCGAAGGCCGAGTGCGGCATCATTTATGTCGATGAAATCGACAAAATTGGGCGCAAGACGGAGAATGTCTCCATTACCCGCGATGTGTCCGGGGAGGGAGTGCAGCAGGCCTTGTTGAAAATTCTTGAGGGAACCGTCTGCAATGTTCCCCCACAAGGCGGGCGCAAGCACCCCAGTCAGGAATACATTCAGGTGAATACCCGGAACATCCTGTTTATCTGTGGAGGCGCCTTTATCGGGTTGGAGGACATTATCCGTCGCCGGTTGGGCAAGGGGTCGATCGGGTGGGAGGAGTCGAAGCACTCCACTTGGAGCGGCGAGGAGGTCTTCCTTGAGCTGGCCCCCGAAGATCTGGTGCGCTACGGCCTCATTCCCGAGTTTATCGGCCGCCTGCCGGTGGTCTCGGTCCTCGAGGAACTCGACGAGGACCAGCTCGAGCATGTCCTCACGAAGACGCGCAACGCGCTCGTCAAGCAGTACCAGAAACTCTTTGAAATGGACGGTGTGAAACTGACCTTCCGCAAAGACGCGATCCGTTCCATTGCCCAGAAGGCACTGGTTCTCAAAACGGGAGCAAGGGCGCTTCGGTCAATCATGGAAGGCATCATGCTGGACATCATGTACCAGCTTCCGGACTACGAGAATGTCGAGGAAGTGGTCATTACCTCCGCGGTGGTCAACACCCGCTCCAAGCCCCGTCTGAAGCTAAAGTCGGACGCGGCCTGAGGCCGTTGACCGGAGCGGGGTGGCTGAGCGGCCCCTCACCAATGGCCGGAGTCCCCAACCTTTAGGGAGCGGGCGAAGGCCACGAGCAGGCGGACGGTATTTTCCACATCCTGCAGGTCGACGATCTCACTTGGGGTGTGCATGTAGCGCAGGGGGATGGAAACAATTCCAGTGGGCACCCCGCCAGGACCCATTTGCAGCTCCCGGCCATCGGTCCCCGTTGGGCGTGGATCGGCCTCAATCTGGAAGGGGATTCCGCTCTCCTCGGCGAGGGCGACGAGCCGGTCAAACAGGACTGGGTTGGCATTCG
>JBEAQI010000006.1:0-4444 GCA_041163965.1 Verrucomicrobiota bacterium
TGAATCCAGCCCCAGTCTCCGCCCCGTTCACGGCGCGAGTCCTGACTGTACAAGCGGGCGACCTCGGCAAATTCCGTGCCGCTTTCCAGTTTTTCAAAAACGAGGTCTACGGTCTGCTGCATTTGGTCGGCCCCTTCATTGGCGAGCGGGCGGAGCATCACAATGCGCAACTTGACGGCTTCTTCGACGTAGAAGTTGATTTTGTTTTCGTTGTAGAACTGTTCGATCCGCTCGGGGGAGATCTGCGACTGTGACTTTCGTTTTTCCGAGCGCATGACACTGACGATGATGCGCTCACGCAGGTCGCGCCGAAACTCCCGGACGTTTTTGCCGAGGCTGTCGAGGTATTCCAGAAAGCGGGCCCGATCGTTCTCGAAATCTTCAATCAGGATGCGGTCGAATTCGTTTTCGATAAAGGTCTGAGGCAGGTTGTATTCTTTTTCGCGGAATTCCTCGACGATGAGAATGCGGTCGATGAGGTTTTGCAGGACTTCGAAGTAGAGCTCCTCCATCCGCTGGGTGAACTCGGCGCGCGAGCGCGACGCCTCGCGGATTCTGGGAATCAGGGGCGCCATTTCCCGGCGCAGTTCCTCAAAGGTGATGACGGTGTTTTCGACTTCCGCGGCCAGTCCCTGCCGGTAAGGCGGGTCCCAGATATTGTAAGCCTTCTGGGCCATGGCCCCGCTGGCAGCGACAATGCCGATGAGCAATGGCAGGATGCGGTTATTGATGCTGGGAATCATGTCGATTGGATGGGACACTGGCGTGCCAAAAATTGTTCAATATCGCGCAACCTTAGGTCTGCGGTATGGCCGGTCAAGCGGGGAAATCGACCCGTTAGCTTGAGATATTCCCTTGGGCCGGACTTGGCGAGGCGACATTTGAGGCGGTTGCCCTCTGTTTCGACGGCGCTGATTCCGGCCATTTCGGCCCGGACCCGAATGCGGGTTACTGAAAGCAGTCGCTTGACGGGCGGGGGCAGCTTTCCAAAGCGGTCCAGAATGGCTTCTTCGACCCCTTTGACGGACTCAAGGGTTTCGGCCATCGCCAGCTGCCGGTAGAGATCGATCCGCAGACGCGCCTCTCCGATGAAACTTTCCGGCAAATTAGCGGCAACCGGCTCGATACGGGTGGCGGCGATTTCGTCTTCGCGCAGAACATCGAAGTCGCTGCTTTGGGAGCGTCCCGCGGCCTCCTTGAGGTCTTCCTGAATGAAGTCGAGGGTGACTTGGGCCCGAATCCGGGTGGCGGCGGGCTCTCCTTTGAGGCGCTGAATGCTTTGGCGGAGGAGCTGGCAGTAGAGGTCAAACCCGACACCGGCGATGTGACCGCTTTGCTGATGGCCGAGGAGGTTGCCGGCGCCGCGCAGTTCGAGGTCGCGCATGGCGATACGGAATCCCGCCCCCAATTGATTATGCTGGCGCATGGCGGAGAGGCGCTTGCGGGCGAGGTCCAGCATGCGCCCATGCCGATGCAGCAGGAGGTAGGCGTAGGCCTGTCGTTTGAATCGTCCGACTCGGCCCCGCAGCTGATAGAGCTGAGAGAGCCCGAAACGGTCCGCGCCCTCGATCAGGATGGTGTTGCAATTTGGAATATCGAGTCCGTTTTCGATGATGGTGGTGCAGACCAGAACATCGATTTTGCCGGCCACGAAGTTGGTCATAATGCCCTCCAGCTGATCCTCCGGCATTTGGCCATGGCCGATGGCGATGCGCGCCTCAGGCAAGAGCTCGCTCAGTCGGGCGGCCACGGACTCAATGCTCTGGACGCGATTGTGGAGATAAAAGACCTGCCCACCCCGATCCAATTCCCGTTTGATGGCCCCTTTTACCAGATCCAGGCTGTAAGAGCGGACGATTGTCTCGATCGGGAGCCGCTCCGCGGGTGGGGTCTCTATGACGCTCAGGTCGCGGGCCCCCATCAAGGCCAGATAGAGCGTCCGCGGAATCGGGGTCGCACTCATGGAGAGAACGTCGACGTCCAGCTTGAGCCGTTTGAGTTTTTCTTTGTGCCGCACTCCAAAACGATGCTCTTCATCAATAATGAGCAGGCCCAGATCCCTGAACCGGACATCCTTGCTCAGGAGCCGGTGAGTTCCGATGACGACATCGATGCGGCCATGGGCGAGGTCCTGAAGAATAGTTTTCTGCTGCGTCGGAGTACGGAACCGGCTGAGCATTTCAACGGTCACAGGATAGGCCGCAAAGCGTTGTTTGAGGGTCTCGAAGTGCTGCTGGGCGAGTACGGTGGTGGGCACCATGAGGGCCACCTGGGCCCCATCCATGACGGCTTTGAAGGCCGCCCGAATCGCCACTTCCGTCTTTCCGAAGCCGACATCGCCACAGATCAGGCGGTCCATGGGGTGTGGTTTTTCCATGTCGCGCTTGCTGTCCTGGATGGCCGCGGCCTGATCGCGTGTTTCACGAAAGGGAAAGGCCGATTCAAAGAGCTGTTGCCATGGCGAGTCCGGCGAAAAAGCCCGACCCGGTTGGTGACTGCGGACTGCCTGCAGCTGGAGCATCTCTGCCGCAAAGTCGATCGTGGCGGCCTGGGCTGCGGCGCGGGTCTTGTCCCATTGCTGGGAGCCGATCTTGCCCAGTTTCGGGTGGATACGGGATAGCCCGACATAGCGCGTCAGGAGGTGGGCTTCCCGAAGAGGGACATGCAGCGTCACCTGATCCTGGAATTCAACGGATATAAATTCCTCGTAGCGCCCTCCGACCTCCATTTTGTGGATGCCCCGATAGCGGCAAATCCCGTGTGAGAGGTGGACGAGGGTATCCCCGTCGACCAGTTCGGAAAAGTCGAGGAGGCTCTCGATCTGCTGGCGCTGGGGAAGAAGGCGTCGCGATGCGGTGGCCGACGTGCTTTGAGAGCGGCCGAGCCATTCCTTTTCCGTGGCAATGGCAAACCCGTTTTGGCAGGTTTCCAGCCAAGAGAAGAAGGGTCTCGCGATTGGACCCCGCAAGAGGAAGCCTTCCGGCAGGTCCAGTGCTCTGAACTGGCAGGGCAGGTCAGCGTGGCCAGTTTGCTTGAGGAGGCCTTTGATTTCCTCGATTTTGGGGGTTGAGGCGGCGCAGCCGAGGAGGTGTAGCCCCGTTTTCCTATGCCAATCGAAGAGGGTCTCGACAAAAGCCTTGCGGGCCGCGCCTTCCTCCTCGAAGCGCTCCGAGCCCACCGCATTCCCGAGCGGTTGCGGTCTCCATGTGTGCAAGGCCTCGAAGGGCAGATCGATGAAGGCATGATCGGGGGCGAGGAGCGTCCCGCCAAGGGACAATTCTTGGAGAACGCTCCAGTGGTCTCGGATCGTGGCCCGGGAGGCGTGCAGGGTTGGAAAATTGGCTCGTTGATCCCGGGTCCTTTCGAGGGTCTCAAACAGGCGCGGCGCCTCAGCGAGGAGATCGGCCGGTTCCACCATGATCCAGTGGGTGGGGTTTTGGAAATAAGAGTAGATGCCCTGTGGTTCGGGGGATTTGGCTTCGAGTCCCCTGGCCACGAGGGTCACGGAGGAAATGGGTTCAATGGACCGCTGGGTGGTGGGATCAAAGCGGCGTATGGACTCGATCTCGTCTCCGAAAAAGTCGAGCCTGACGGGGGCGGATGCATTCAGCGGGTAGATGTCGATCAAGCCACCCCGGACCGCAAATTCACCGGGTCGCTCACAGACCGCCTCGGCATCGTAATCCAGATCCGTGGCGAGACGCTGGACCAATTCCTTGAAGGCCACCTCTTGTCCGCGTTCGAGGTGGATTTCGGAAGTGAGAAAAGCGGTGTGGGGAGGCACCGGGGCGAAAAAGCCGTCCGGTGTGGCGAAGAGCACCACCGATTTTTCCCCACTGGCGGTGGTTAAGGCGCTGAGGGCGGCCAAGCGGTCGCATTCCAGTTCCTCGCGAACGCGTGCAGGAAGCGGATCTGCGTCATCCTCCGTTGGCGGCGGGGGCAGGAGGACAGGCGTTGGCCCGGATCGGTCCAAAGGAAAGGCCTTCAGCAACTGCTCCGTTTGCCCCATCAATCGTCTGGCCTCGACCAAACGCGAGCAAAAGACGACAGTTGTGGCGCAGGGCACGGTGCGCAGACGATCAAGAATCATCATCGAACGGGCAGGAGGAATGATCCCGCTGAACGCCTCCACGGACGATTGGCTGGGCAAAGAAAAGGCCTTCATGGTGGACGATGAATGACGTTAGAGCGGTCGCGTTTGTGCCTGTCGGGCTTTATGGAGGGCGCTTCAGTCGGTCGGAGCATCCTCTTCCAGTTGGGCGAGTGCCTCGCGGGCGGCGATGGTTTCGGCGGCCTGCTTGGAGCGCCCTTGACCGCTTCCGCGACACACCCCCTCTATCCAGACTTCGACCTGAAAGACCCGGTCATGATCCGGTCCATGAACATCGATCAGGCGGTATTCTATGGAGCCGTTGTCTACTCGGGGTTGTAACAGTTCCTGCAA
>JBEAQI010000007.1:0-2866 GCA_041163965.1 Verrucomicrobiota bacterium
AGGAGAAACATGCGGGTGTTGTCGAGATCCTCCATGTAGCCATCAAGGACCTCGATCGGATCCAGATCCTGAAACTTCGTCTGCTTATAGTGATAGTTCTGAATCAGGTCGATGGCGTAAACCGTCTCTTTTTTGAGCTGGTCCCGTTTTCTTTTATCCAGCTCCAACGACTCTGCGGAGAGGAGGGGTGAGAGGAGTAAAGTGGAAAGCAAAAAAGCGATCAGCCGAACCATAGACTTTAAGATTAAGTGACTTGAGTGGACCATTGCAAGCGCTTGGCGGGTTTTCGGGAGCGGGAAGCGGGTATTTTTATGGGATTGGACTGAATGCCGGTTGAGGCGTTCAAACAGGAGGCGCTGGCCGCAGCCACAGTTCTTCCAGTTCTTTGTCCGAGGCGATGATGCCGGCAGGCTGCAGGTAGCCTGGGAGCTGTCCGAGGGTGCTCTCCTCGGCAAAGCGTTGACAGTGCAGGAGGACGCGGGCCCGGTGATCGGGGGAGCGCACCAAGCGACCCAGGGCCTGCCGGACCTTCCGCATGCCTGGGATCAGGTAAATCCTTTCAAACGCGCTCTGGCGGGGGCCGAGTGTGGCCCGGGCTTGCTGAATCGGATTGAGCTCCGGGAGAGCGGGACCGACCATAATGGCGGTACGGACAACCCCGCCGAGGGCGTCGATGCCCTCGGTGAAGCGGCCCCCGACGACAAGCAGGAGAATGTCGTAGTGCTGCAGAGCGTCTTCCAGAAAGGCCGACTGTTGATCGAGCGGAAGGTCGCGCGGGGGCAGGCTGATCCGCAGATGCGGATAGAGGAATTCCAGCCGTTGGCGGATCAACTCCCCATATTGGTAACTGGGAAAGAAGACGGCGACCGGGCCGTTCCGGTTTTCGGCGGTGGCGCCGATGGTCCGTGCGGTGAGGGTGGAGGAATCCTGTCGCGAGCGGTAGCGGGTGTCAGCGCGGGCGTCGACGAGGACCGAATAGGCTGCGGTTAGCCAATCGGCGTGACCCAGGACGCTGGCGGGCGGCGGCCCGGAGGAGAGGCCCAGTTCCTCATGGAGGGCCTGCCATGGTTGGAGCGTGGCGGACATCAGCAGGCACCGCGGAAAGGCTTGAAGCGTTTCCCCAATGACCGGCGCGGCATCTAGGCAGGCGAGTTGGAGGGCGCCCTTTGAGGGCGCGAAGGCCAGCATGGAGAGGCGGGGGTGGTCCCATGCGCGGAGGGCGTGGGGGATTCCCCAGAGCAATTCAATCGATGCCGCGGAGAGGTCCTCCAGTTCCTGCCGGCTGTCCTGCAAAGCAGTCTCGATTTCCCGCATCAGTCCAATCAGGTCGGCCTCGGTGACGGGATCCAGTTCCGGCGCCGGCCGCAACCGTGCCAACTGCGCATGGAGGCTGTCGAGGAGCCGGGTGAGTCGGCCGGGAAAACGCGCAAACTGAAGCTCTGTGAGGGCGTTTCCGACGTGGGTTGCATCGAATCGATGCGAGTAAGCGGTGGCGACCCGTTCCGGCAAAGTATGGGCTTCGTCGATCACAAGGAAGGTCCGTTGTGTCAAATAGGTGGGAATATCTTGTAGTGTGGCGGCGACCACCGGATCGAAGAGATAATTGAAATCGGCGACCCAGACGTCGGCGTAGGGGAGAAGGAAGCGCTGAATAACGGTGGCCGGTATGAACTGGCGCATGGCGATGGAGCGAAGCTCTTCCAGGGAGAGCGGTCCCTTGCCAAGCATCTCCGGGGCGGAAAGTCCGGAGGCGCGCCAGCGCGCCTCGATTTCGCGGGGCGGGAAGGCCCGCTCATCCAAGTCTTCCAGGTGTAGATCTTGTCGGCTGCGCAGGACGTGACAGGCCAACTCCGGCATATCGTTGCGAAATTGGTCCAGTTGTTTCAGATAAGCCTGTTGGCCGGTATTTTTGGCGGTGAGCAGCAGGATGCGGTCGACGGAACCATCGGCCAGCTGTTGCAAGGCCGCGTGCAGGGCTAGGCCCGTCTTTCCGAAGCCCGTGGGGGCCTCAAAGAGAGTCACTGAGGAGCGCCGGGTGACCTGCTGCAGATTCTCGCTGGCTTGCTCTTGTCCCTGCCGGAACGAGGCAAAGGCGGGGCCAACCCGAGTGGCCCGCAAGCGCGAGAAATGCGCCCGCCGCTCTTCAAGGTGGTTGGCGATGGTCTGCAAATGTTGTTCAAGCAAGGCCTGGTCTTCGATGCGGACCGGAAGCCCTTGCAATTCGCCCGTCTGGATATCGACGAGAAGCAGATCGGCGACGGTGGGCTGGCCCTTCATCATGAGCAGTCGCTGATAGATGAGCACCTGCATCAAATGGCCGCGGAAGCGATCCCGCAGGTCCTCCGGGTCGGCGGGCAGGGAGCAACTGACGGTTTTAATTTCCCGCAGGAGGGCGCTTTCTCCCGGGAGAAAGTGGTCCATCCGGCCCGATACCTTAAATGTCCATCCCGCGGCGTGGAGTCGGCCCTCGCAACCCACCTCAAATTGCCATCCCGCCGCTTCTGCCTCCGCGTTTTTGCGGAGGGTGGCATGCCACTTGGCGCCGATTTCCGCGCGCCAGAGACCGGCACCACCAGGCGTTCCATAGTCAATCATGTCAAAGCGGGCGAGGGCGCCGGCGGAAATCTGGAGCTGCCGTCTTGGCCAATCCCATTGCATCGCCCCAATGCTTGCCGGGGCCGCAGATTCGACAAGGGAATTCCGGATGGCCTGTTTGAAAAAAATGGCCGATGGCCTTGCCAATGGCATCGAGCGCCATCAAACTCGGCACATGGATACCATAACAGCGATTCAAACTCGACGTTCCATCAAGCATTTCGATGCTTCGCACCAGATGCCGGAAGCAGAAGTGCGCCAACTCATTGAG
>JBEAQI010000008.1:0-7511 GCA_041163965.1 Verrucomicrobiota bacterium
GCTTGGTGTGATGGATTTCCATCGTCCGCGCATCGATGTGCGGTTCCAAGGCGGTGTAAGCGTATTCCAGTTCAGGTAATGTGTAAGCCATGATGCAATGTTGTGTGTGTTTAGTTGAAAGATTCAAACTTACAAAAGTCCATTGGGGCGCCTCCGTCAACTGGGCTGGCGTTTTCTTTGGAAATAAGCCTGCAAAAGAGCTTTGCACTCCGCTTCCCGCGGGCCACTGAGAACACTGAGGTGGTGGTTGAGCCGGGGGAGGGTGTGGAGCGAGGTGGCGCCACCAAGGCATCCCATTTTCGGATCCGGTACGGCATAGACCACTTTGTCGAGACGGGCCATGATAGAGGCGCCCGCGCACATTGGGCAGGGCTCCTTGGTGACATAGAGGGTGGCCCCATTCAATCTCCAGTCCCCGACTTCCCGGGTCGCCTGGGTGATGGCCAGCACTTCTGCGTGGGCGGTGGGGTCGTTAAGCCGCTCGACTTGATTCCATGCCCGGGCGACGACCCGGTTTTCAAAGACCAGAACCGCGCCGATGGGCACCTCGTTTTCGCGCCAGCCCTTGAGGGCCTCGTTGAAGGCAAGGGCCATGTAGTAGGCGTCGTCCCGCACCAATTCTGACGGCCGGATCGGATCAAAGGGGCAGGGCGGGGGAGGCGTGCTCTTCATGCTCCCAGAGGCTTGTTGGTTCGTTTTCGCTCGCAAGGTTTTTTGCGCGCACCCGAGAAACAGCTGACTCCAGCATCTGCTGTGGCGCGCTTTTCTGAGGGGCGTTGTAATGAGGGCCTACCCCGACCAGCGGGTTCTGGGTGGGCGCATTCTGAAAATGAGGGGTCGGTTTGTTATTTGAGTTGAAGTGGGGGATGCCAGTCCGGATATGTTGAACCCGTGTCCAGACGAGTGCAGCACATCCATATTCCCAAGTGCGCTGGGAATTCCATTTTCCGGGCCATGCGGGACGCTCTCAAGCCTCACCGTACTTTGGTGCTTGATTCAATCGCCACCTATCTGGCAGCTCGCAGCCTGAGGCGTTGCCAAAACGAATTCGAGTTCGAGAGCCATCATCTCGAGGTCAAGCAGACCCTGCTTTCCTTCTATTTCGAGCAGGGATACGGCATGATCAGCGGCCATTTGCCATTCAGTCCGTTGTGCGCGCGGCAGTTTGGTGACCAGACCGACTTTGTCACGATTCTGCGCGAACCGGTGGAGCGCTTGAAGTCCCATGTCGCCTATCTCATTTTCGCACAGCCCCGGACCTCTGTGGAGGATTACCACACCGGCAAGGTAGATCCTGCGGAGGAGGTGTTCCGCATCCTTGAAAAGGAGGAGATTGGGATATGGATGGCCCGTTCCCAATCCATCTATCTGGGCGGGTTGGGGCAAGATGGTAAGGCTGACCTCGCAAATCGTGTGGAAAATGCCATCGCCGCCCTCGAACAGCTCAGGCTGGTGGGATTTGATGACGATATTCCCCACTTTGCGCGGCGTTTTGAAGCGGTCCACGGGGTTCCCCTTGAAGTGGGGCATCTCAACCGCATCCAGTCGGTCCAAGCGGACCCCGCGTTGCTCCGGCGCGTCTACGCGGTTTTCGAGGGTGACTACGCCCGCAAATTGCGCGACCTATGCGAGGATGATCTGGCCCTTTATGAGGCCGCTTGCGCTAAATTCCGCTAGTTGGGTCGATTACCCCTTTTTCGACCTTGACTTTGGGCCGACCCCTTACCCTCAATGGGGGTTTGCTTAACCATACGCCTGTTGCACAATCCCATATGACCGAATCCCAAGTTGTTGAAGTAGACGGAAAAGTCTCTGCTGTCCTCCCCGGAACCATGTTCCGCGTAAAACTCCAAAATGGCCATGAAGTACTGGCCCACATTTCCGGAAAGTTGCGCAAACACTTCATCAAGATCACGGTCGGCGACACCGTCAAAATGGAGATGACGCCGAAGGACATCGACAAGGCCCGGATTATTTACCGACTCAAGAACGTTCAGGCCAACCGCAATGCTCCGGTGCGGAGTTATGGTCCGAAGAAGCGCTGATCGCGGCGCTTTTCCAGTGTATTTCGAGGTCCCTCTCCTTATCCTGAGTTATTTTCCTGATTTACTCTGGAAATTTTCGGGGATTGAGGTACAGATAAAAGGTATATGAAGACTAGAGCGAAGCGATACGAGAGTGTAACGGGTGCGATTGGGGAGACTCCGCTAATCCGGCTACAGGCGGCGGCGGATGCGGCCGGCTGTGTGGCGAAGATTTATGTGAAGGCGGAGTGGTTCAATCCATTGTCCAGTGTGAAGGACCGGATTGCCCTTTCGATGATTGAGGCCGGAGAGGCGAGTGGGGCCTTGAAGCCGGGTGGGGTGGTGATTGAGCCGACCAGCGGGAACACCGGAATTGGTTTGGCCTTTGTCTGCCGGGCGAAGGGGTATCGGTGCATTCTGACGATGCCGGAGACGATGTCGATGGAGCGGCGGGTGCTGTTGGATTTGTTGGGAGCGGAAGTCGTGCTGACACCTGGCCCGAAGGGGATGTCAGGGGCGATTGCGAAAGCGGCGGCCCTGATGGAGGAGCACGGAGAGATGGCCTACAATCCAGGGCAATTCGAGAATCCGGCGAATCCGGAAGCGCATCGTCGGACGACGGCGGAGGAGATTTGGGAAGCGACGGAGGGAGAAATCGACATTTTCATAGCCGGGGTAGGCACTGGTGGAACGATCACTGGGGTGTCGGAGGTGATCAAGGCCCGCAAGCCCGGGATGCGGTCGATTGCAGTAGAGCCGGCGGCCAGTCCGGTGATCAGCGGTGGCAAGCCCGGTCCACACAAAATTCAAGGCATCGGGGCTGGATTCATTCCAAAGAATCTCAACGTCGCGGTATTGGACGAGGTCATTCAAGTGACGAATGAGGATGCCTTTGAGACGGCGCGGGCGGTTTCTCTTTCCGACGGTTTGCCGCTGGGGATATCCTCTGGGGCGACGGTTTGGGCGGCGATGCAGGTCGCGAAGCGTCCCGAAAATGCCGGCAAGGTGATCGTGGTGATGGCGGCCAGTCCGAGCGAGCGTTACTTGAGCACGCCTTTGGCGGAGGCGTCGCGGGAGCGGGCCTCCAATCTGGTGACTCAGGAAGTTTAAGCCCCTTTCAGTTTTCGACGGGCCGTCCTCTTCAATGGGGGCGGCCTTTTTTATTCCAATAAGTGGCAAGCCAGCTTGTGATGGGGCCGGAGTGCTTCTAGGATAAAATCGTGAAGAAGGCAGTGGTATGGTTCAGGAAAGACCTTCGTTTGGCGGACAATCCCGCTTGGGCGAGGGCGTTGAGCGAGGGCCGGGAAGTGGTGCCCGTGTACATTCATGCGGAGGAGGAGGCCGGATCGTGGTTGCCCGGCGGTGCCAGTCGGTGGTGGCTGCACCATGCCCTGCAGGATCTAGATGAACAATTGCGGCGGATGGGGAGCCGGTTGACGATACGGCGCGGTGCGAGTGAGGACAGTCTGCGCCGCTTGATCGCGGAGGAGGACATCCGGCATGTGTATTGGAACCGCTGTTACGAGCCCCATCGTGTCCGGCTTGATGCCAGGATCAAGGACGCCTTGAAGCGCGAGGGCGTGAACGTCTGGAGTGGAAACGCCTCATTGGTGAGAGAGCCATGGGAGGTGGCGACGCAGAGTGGGCAGCCTTACAAGGTCTACACGCCCTTTTCCAGAGCCTGTGCGAAGTTGGCCGAGCCGGCGCCGATCCCGTGTTCGGGAGTGCCCCACCATCCGGCCGGTTGGCCATCCAGCGAGTCCCTTGAGGATCTTCAGTTGTTGCCGCGGATTCCTTGGGACAGCGGGTTTCCTGAGCACTGGGACCCGACGCGGGAGGGCGCATTGGCCAGACTGGAACGCTTCCTTTCCGAAGCAGTGACGCGGTACAATGAGGCGCGCGATTTTCCGGCGGTGGAGGGCACCTCCGGCCTGTCCCCCTATCTCCATTTTGGACAAATCGGGCCACGCGAGGTGCTTGATGCCATTTCCAGGGCGGTGCCCGGTGAGGGGCGAACGGTCTTTCATCGCGAGATCATCTGGCGCGAGTTCGCGTATCATGTCCTGTATCATTTTCCCGATACGCCCGAGCAACCTTTGCAGTTGAAATACGCCGATTTCCCGTGGCGTTCGGATCCCGTCGCCCTGCGGGCGTGGCAGCGCGGGCGGACCGGTTATCCGATAATTGATGCCGGGATGCGACAATTGTGGCAAACCGGTTGGATGCACAACCGGGTGAGAATGATTGTGGCCTCCTTTCTGGTGAAGCATCTGCTCATCAGCTGGCGCGAGGGGGCATCCTGGTTTTGGGACACCCTTGTCGATGCCGATTTGGCGAGCAACACCCTTGGGTGGCAATGGGCCGGAGGGTGCGGGGCCGATGCCGCGCCCTATTTTCGTATTTTTAACCCCATTACGCAGGGTGCGAAATTCGATGCTGGTGGAGATTACATTCGTCGTTATGCGCCCGAGTTGAGCCGCGTGCCGGTACAATACCTGCACACCCCGTGGGAGATGAGCGAGACGGTTCAGCGGGCGGTGGGGTGTGTCATCGGGTCAGATTATCCCGCCCCAATCGTGGCGCATCAAGTCGGGCGCGAGCGCGCCTTGGCGGCCCTTGCCTCATTGAAAGGAGGCGGCGCTTGAGTCGCCCGGTGCGCCAGCTGGTCCTCGTCCTTGGCGATCAGCTCAATGAGGATGCGTTGGTCTTCAAGGACTTTGATCCGAAAGAGGATCGCGTTCTGATGATGGAGGTGCGGGAAGAGGCGACCCATGTATGGTCTTCAAAGCCCCGTCTCGTCTATTTCCTGAGTGCCATGCGACACTTTGCGGAGCGTCTGCGCGGGCGTGGATATCCGGTCGAATACTGGAGTATAGCCGAGGGCATTTCCGATTTGGGGTCAGGGTTAAGGCGTGCCATTGCCCGTATCGCGCCCGAGCGCATTGTCTGCGTGCTTCCCGGCGACTGGCGGGTGAAGGAGCAATTGGAAGCGGCGACGGCAGACTGGCCCGGGCTGCTTCGATGGATGGCTGACAATCACTTTATGGACACGCCCGAGTCCTTTCAGGCGTGGGCTAGCCAGCGGCGCGGGATTCGCCTCGAATTCTATTACCGCGATTTGCGCAAACGGTTTGGGATATTGATGGAGGCTGATGGCAAGCCAGTGGGGGGCGCGTGGAATTTTGACAAGAAGAACCGCGGAACATTTCCCAGTGAGGGGCCCGACTTGTTGCGCCCCGTGCCTCCCCGATTCGAGCCGGATACCATGACGCGGGCGGTGATGGAGGAGGTGGAGGCCGTGTATCCAGAGAATCCCGGGGATTTGGCAAGCTTTGCTTGGCCGGTGGACCGCCAGCAGGCCCTTTTGGCGCTGAGTAAATTTATCGAGGAGCGGCTTCCCGAATTCGGGACCTATCAGGATGCCATGTGGACCAACGAGCCCTTCCTGTACCATTCCCTTTTGTCGGCCTGCCTCAATACCAAGTTGCTGGATCCCCGCGAGGTGATGGCGGCGGCGGAGGCGGCCTACCGGGAGGGGAAGGCGCCGCTGAACGCGGTGGAGGGCTTTATTCGGCAGATTCTCGGGTGGCGCGAGTATGTCCGTGGTATCTATTGGTGGCAGATGCCCCGTTATGTTGAGCTCAACGCCCTTGGGGCGCGGGAGCCATTGCCCGGATTCTATTGGGATGGCCAGACGCCGCTGCGTTGCCTTCGGGACGCCATTGGTCAGACGCTGGAGCATGGGTATGCGCACCATATCCAGCGGCTGATGGTGACTGGCTTGTATGGCTTGCTATTGGGGGTGGATCCCAAGGCGATGCATGAATGGTATCTGGCGGTGTACATTGACGCGGTGGAGTGGGTGGAGCTTCCCAACACCCTTGGCATGTCCCAGTATGCCGATGGCGGGTTGATGGCATCCAAGCCCTATGTGGCGACCGGAAAGTACATCCAACGCATGAGTAATTACTGTGCCGGTTGCCCCGCCCGGCCCGATGAAGCGACCGGTGAGCGTGCCTGTCCGTTCACGACCCTGTACTGGGACTTCCTGATCCGGCATGAGCCGGCTTTGGCGAAGAACCAGCGAATGAGTCTGCAGGTCAAAAACCTTGAAAGGAAAAGCCCGTCCGAGCGGCAGGCGATCCAGGCACGGGCGGAGGCGGTGCGGCGTGATCCCTCCTGCGGGACTTTGTTTGCATGAGGCAGGAGCGGTACGTGCGGTCGGTGGAGGTTCCCGTTTCCCGTGAACGGCTTTGGGAGTGGCATCTTTCGGCGGGGGCGTTTGAGCGCCTTGCGCCCCCATGGGTGCCGATGCGGATGGCGGGTCCCGTCGCCTTTCCCGGAGCGGGGGGAGAGGTGTGCTTTGAGGCGCGCCAGTTTGGGACATGGCTGAAGTGGCGGGCTTTGATTGATACGGTTGAGCCACCGTCCCGGTTTGTTGACATCCAGTTGGAGGGACCTTTCCGGAGTTGGCGGCATACGCACGCCTTTGAGATGGCCAAAGATGGCGGGGCCGTTCTGATCGATGACGTCCAGTACAAGTTGCCCCGCGGGGTAGGGCTGGTGCCGATGGCGTCGGCCATGGCCAAGCGTGAGGTGGAGCGAATGTTTGCGTTCAGGCACTTGCGGATGGCAGAGGATGTGCGCCGCTATCCGGTGGCCATCGGACGGGGCCGAGTCATTCTTGTTACGGGGGCCACCGGATTGATCGGCCGGCGTCTCCTGCCCTTGTTGAGGACCCTTGGATATTCCGTGCGCCAGTTGACGCGGCGCCCGTCGGCACCCACCGATTTCCATTGGGATCCTGCAAAAGGCGCGATTGATGCAGCGGCCTTGGAGGGAGTGCATGCTATTGTCCATCTTGCCGGGGAGCCCATCGCGGAGGGCCGGTGGACGGCCTCCCGGAAGCGCAGGATAAGGGAGAGCCGCGAAAACGCGACCGCGTTCCTCGTCGAGCAGTTCCGGCGTAGCATGAATCGTCCGGAAGTCCTCGTGAGTGCCTCCGGCGTCAATTATTATGGCAGGGGGCCTGAGGAGAAAACAGAGCAGTCCCCGTCCGGGGACGGATTTTTGGCGCAGGTGTGTCGTGCATGGGAGGCGGCAGCCCGCGGCGCCGAATCGCTCGGGATGAGGACCGTACAGCTTCGGACCGGAGTGGTGCTGGATCCTGCGGGCGGTGCTCTGGCGAAGATGCTGCTTCCTTTCAAAATGGGAGCCGGGGGCCCGATTGGGACCGGGCGGCAGCGCCTTCCGTGGATTGCCTCAGACGATTTGACCGATGTCATCGTGGCGGCGATCGAAGATGCTTCCCTGTCAGGTCCCCTGAATGCCGTGCACCCGCAGCTCCTTGAGCAGCGCTCCTTCAGCCAGCAGTTGGGCAAGGTGCTTGGGCGACCCGCGTGTCTGCCGTTGCCAGCGACTGTGGTGAGGATGCTCTTTGGCGAGATGGGCCAGGAGACGTTGCTGGCGGATTTGCCGGTGCGCCCG
>JBEAQI010000009.1:0-27857 GCA_041163965.1 Verrucomicrobiota bacterium
CTCTGGCCACGCCGGCAGTCACCGGCCGCAAAGACGCCTTCCACGTTTGTCGTGTAGCGCTCATGCTCGGCAAGGATGTTGGAGCGGGCATCCGTCACCAGCTCAAGCTGCTCGATGGCCGTATGCTCCGGCCCGAGAAAGCCCATCGCCAGCGTTGCCAATTGGGCGGGCAGAATACGCTTGGTGCCTTCCTTTTTCTGTGGAACAAAACGGCCCTGCTCGTCTTTGCCCCACTCGATCTCGATGATTTCAAGCCCTGCGAGGTTGCCATTCCCATCGTCAATAAAACGCTCTGTCATGACGAGGTAACGACGCGGATCCTCGCCTTGAAGGGCCGCGGCCTCTTCCTGCCCATAATCCATACGGTAGATCTTGGGCCATTCCGGCCATGGATTATTGGCCTGCCGGGTATCCGCCGGCCGTGGCAGGATTTCCAGCTGGGTCACACTGCGGCAGCCCTGCCGGATAGAGGTCCCAACACAATCCGTTCCAGTGTCCCCGCCCCCGATCACCACGACGTCCTTGCCCTTCGCGTTGAGCTCCGGAATGGTCCCGTCAAACTTGTGATCCAAAACATGCTGGGTGTTGGTCGTAAGAAATTCCATCGCAAAATGCACCCCGTTGAGCTCGCGCCCGGGAATTGGCAAGTCCCGCGGGTTGGTCGCTCCGGTACAAAATACCACCGCGTCAAACGCCTCCCGCAACTCCTTCGCGGTGATATCCTTGCCGATCTCGCACCCTGTCACAAAGCAGATGCCCTCCTCCGCCAGCAGGTTGACGCGCCGTTGCACGACTTCTTCCTTGTCCAGCTTCATATTGGGGATGCCATACATCAGCAGTCCGCCGATGCGGTCGGCCCGCTCGTAGACCGTCACCGCGTGACCGGCTTGGTTAAGCTGGTCGGCACAGGCCAACCCGGCCGGCCCCGACCCGACCACCGCCACCTTCCGCCCGGTCCTCTGCACTGGCGGCCTCGGCGTCACCCAGCCCTCTTCCCAGCCGCGATCAATGATCGAACACTCAATGTTCTTGATCGTCACCGGCGGCTCGATCACCCCCAGCACGCACGACCCCTCGCACGGGGCCGGACAAACCCGGCCCGTGAACTCAGGAAAGTTGTTTGTCTTCGACAGCCGCTCCAAGGCTTCCTTCCAGCGGCCCCGATAAACAAGGTCGTTGAATTCGGGAATCAGGTTGTTGATCGGACACCCGCTGGCCATCCCCGAGACCATGTCCCCCGTATGGCAAAAGGGCGTCCCGCAATCCATACAGCGCGACCCTTGGCGTCGCAACTGCTCTTCCTCAGGGTGGACCTTGAATTCCTTCCAATTCTTGATCCGCTCCCGCGGCTCTAACTCCGCGATCGTCTGCCGTTCAACTTCCAGAAATCCAGTTGGTTTTCCCATCGATCAATCCTTCTCTTCAATTAATTTCCGCCCACCCGCGCCAAATCGCGCAGATTTTCCTCAAAGGCCGCCATCGCCGCCTCATCTCCCGAGAGCCCCTGCTCTTCCACCTTCTTGAAGGCGTTCAGCATCCGCTCATAGTCGCGCGGCAACACCTTGACAAACAGTGGCAGCACCTCGTCCCAACGAGCCAGGACATCCTGCCCCAACTCGGAACGCGTCCACTCAACATGCTTCTGGATGCGTTGACGCACGGCTTCGATCTCCCTCTCTTCACACTCAATGAGGCGGTATACGTTGACCATCTCGGTGTTCAAACGGGTCTGGAATAGTCCATCCCAGTCGATCACATAGGCTGTGCCACCAGACATGCCGGCCGCGAAATTGCGGCCCGTCCCGCCGAGACAGATCACCTCGCCCCCGGTCATATACTCGCAACCGTGGTCGCCCACGCCTTCCACAACCGTCCGAACCCCGGAATTGCGCACGCAAAACCGCTCGCCCGCAATCCCGTTGATAAAGGCTTCTCCATCCGTGGCCCCGTAAAAGGCGACATTGCCGATAATGGTCTGCTCGTGGGCCTTGAAAACAGACCCTCGCGGGGGATACACCACCAGCTTGGCTCCGCTAAGGCCTTTGCCGAGGTAGTCGTTGGCGTCGCCCTCAAGTTCAAAGGTCATCCCGGGAGGCGTGAACGCGCCAAAGGACTGGCCAGCACTGCCCACAAACTTCAGACGTACGGTGTCTTCGGGCAGCCCTTTCGCACCCTGCCTGCGGGTGATCTCGCTGCCCGTGATCGTCCCCACCACGCGGTTGACATTCACAATCGGTAGCTCCGCGCGCACCGGATCACCACGCTCGATGGCAGGCTTGCACAGCTTCAGCAGGTGCGTCATGTCAAGCGACTCGGCGAGCCCATGATCCTGCTCCTTCTGACAATACCGGCCCACCTCGTCGCCCACGTCCGGTTTGTGGAAAATGCTCGTAAGGTCGATCCCACTGGCCTTCCAATGGTCGATGGCCTCGATGGTATCCAGTTCCTCGACATGGCCCACCATGTCGTTGATCGTCCGGTAGCCCAGCTCCGCCATGATCTCACGCAACTCCATCGCAATAAAACGCATGAAGTTGACCACGTGCTCGGGCTCCCCCGTGAAGTTTTTCCGCAAACGGGGATCCTGTGTCGCCACGCCCACCGGACAGGTGTTCTTTTGGCAGACGCGCATCATCAGACAGCCCATCGACACCAGCGGAGCGGTCGCAAAACCGTACTCCTCCGCACCAAGCAAGGTCGCAATAGCCACGTCGCGACCCGTCTTCAGCTGGCCGTCGGTTTCCAGCACCACCCTGCTGCGCAGATCGTTCAGCAAAAGAATCTGGTTGGTCTCCGCCAATCCAAGTTCCCAGGGCGCCCCGGCATTATAGATGGAGGAGGACGGTGAGGCCCCGGTTCCCCCGTCATGCCCGGAAATGAGAATCACGTCGGCATGACCCTTGGCCACCCCGGCCGCAATCGTCCCCACACCCACTTCCGCCACCAGCTTGACGTTGATCCGGGCATGGCGGTTGGCGTTCTTGAGATCGTGAATGAGCTCCGCAAGGTCCTCGATGGAATAAATGTCATGGTGCGGGGGAGGGGACACGAGCCCCACCCCAGGCGTCGAATGGCGCACCTTCGCCACCCACGGGTAGACCTTGGAACCCGGCAACTCGCCGCCCTCACCAGGCTTCGCTCCCTGCGAAATCTTGATCTGCAACTCGTCCGCATTCACAAGGTACTCGCTCGTCACCCCGAATCGTCCCGAGGCCACCTGCTTGATCGCCGACCGCTTGCTGTCGCCATTGGGCAGCGGCACAAAGCGGGCCGGATCCTCGCCCCCCTCGCCCGTATTAGACTTCCCGCCAATGCGGTTCATGGCAATGGCGAGCGTCTCATGCGCTTCCTGCGATATGGAGCCATACGACATCGCCCCGGTCTTGAAACGCTTCATGATGGCCTCAATCGGCTCAACCTCTTCGATCGCCACCGGCTTGCGGCGCTTCCGGAACCGGATCAGCCCGCGCAAGGTGCAGAAACTCTTGTCATGGCTGTTTACCATCGCCGAGTAACGCTTGAACGCCTCATAATCACCGGTACGCACCGCCTTCTGCAACAGATGAATGGTCTGGGGATTGAAAAGATGGTATTCCCCATCCCGACGCCATTGATACATGCCGCCCGCCTCAAGGGCTGCCTCCTCATCCTGGATCTTGCGCTCCGTGAAGGCTTTGCGGTGATGGCGCAGAGCCTCCTCCGCGATCTGGTCCATCTCAATGCCCTCCACGCGCCCCGCGGTGCCCGTGAAATACTTGTTGACGACATCCGTGGCCAATCCGATGGCCTCGAATATCTGGGCCCCGCGGTAGGAAGCCACCGTCGATATGCCCATCTTCGCCATCGTCTTCACGACACCCTTGATCGAGCCCTTCAGGAAATTCTTGGAAGCCGTCTTTAAGTCCAGCGCGATCGTCCCATCGGCAATCAGCTCATGCAGGGTCTCAAAGACCATGTAGGGGTTAATGGCATCCGCCCCGTACCCGATCAGCACCGAGAAGTGGTGCACCTCGCGGGCCTCGCCGGTCTCGAGCACAAGGGAGACCCGCGTCCGCGTTCCGGCGCGGACCAAGTGATGATGCAGGCCCGCCACCGCCAACAGGGTCGGAATCGCGGCCTGCTCGTGGCAAATGCCCCGGTCCGAAATAATCAATATATTGACCCCGTCCGCGATCGCACGGTCGGCCTCCGCGAAAAGGGTTTCCAAGGCCTTTTCGAGCCCCTTGCCTCCGCTATCCGCAGGAAACAAGGCCTCCAATCGGCCCGCCTTGAAGCCTTCCGCATGGACTTCCTCCAACTGGGCCAACTCACGATTGCTGATCAGGGGACTGTCCAGACGGATCAGGCGACAACTGGTCGGCTTCGGCTCCAGAATGTTGCTCTCTGATCCAATAAAAGTCTCCGTTCCGGTTACCAGTTCCTCCCGAATGCAGTCCAGCGCCGGATTGGTCACCTGCGCGAAGATTTGCTTGAAGTACTGATAGAGGTGCTTGGGCTTATTGGACAGCACCGCCAACGGCGTGTCGTTGCCCATAGAACTGATCGGCTGCACACCACTGGTGGCGGTGGGCGCGATCACAAAACGCAAGTCCTCGTAGGTATACCCGAAAGCGATCTGGCGCTCTCGGATCCGGCCCACCTCAACCTCCGGTTCGCGCACCGGATCGGGCAAATCCTTCGCCAGGATGCGATGCCGTTCAAGCCACTCGGCGTACGGTTTGGCGCTGTAAACGCGGCGCTTGACCTCCTCGTCGGGAATGATGCGGCCTTCCTTCATGTCCACAAGGAACATCCGCCCAGGCTGCAAGCGGCCTTTTTGCACCACGCTCAGGGGATCCAAGTCTGGCAATACCCCAACTTCGGAGGCCATGATCACCAAGTCATCATCCGTCACATAATAGCGACTGGGCCGCAGCCCGTTGCGGTCAAGGATGGCCCCGATCTGATACCCATCGGAAAAGGTGATCGAAGCCGGCCCATCCCACGGCTCCATCAAGCAGGCATGGTATTCATAGAAGGCCCGCTTCGCAGGCTCCATCGTCCGGTGGCGCTCCCATGGCTCGGGGATCATCATCATCACCGCGTGCGCCAGATCATATCCGCCCAAATGCAGAAACTCGAGGACGTTGTCGAACCGCGCAGAGTCCGAACCGTCTTCGTTCACCACCGGGTAAATGCTGTTTATGTCTTCCCCAAACGTTTCGCTCCAGCAGAGGGACTCGCGAGCCTTCATGCGGTTCTCGTTGCCCATGACCGTGTTGATCTCGCCGTTGTGCGCGATCATCCGGTTCGGGTGGGCCCGCGGCCAACTGGGGAAGGTGTTCGTCGAAAAACGAGTGTGCATCAACGCCAGCGCCGACTCAAAATCCTTCTCGTGAAAATCGGGAAAATAGTCCGCCAACTGACACGGAGTCAGCATTCCCTTGTAGACCATGACCCGTGCCGATAGGCTACAAACGTAGAAGAATTCGCCCCCGGGGAACGATTTCTTGGTATTGCGGTGCACATCATAGAAATTCACCGGCACCTCGTTCAGACGCACCGCGTTGACCATGCGCTTGCGGATAATGTACAGCTTGCGCTCAAAGGCCATCGGATCCGTTAGGTCGGGGCTGCGCTGAATGAAAAGTTGCTTCATCGCCGGCTCATAGCGCCCCGAGGTCTTGCCAAGAATTTCGCTTTGCACCGGCACCGTCCGCCAGCCAAGAAAAATCTGCCCCTCTTCACGAATGATATGCTCGAACAACTGCATCGTCGCCTCGCGCTCGCTGGCCTCGGGAGAGAGAAAAACCAGCCCCGAGCCGTAATCGCCCTCCGGTGGCAACTCGACCTCCTTGTCCGCCATCACCCGGCGGAGGAACTTGTCCGGCATCTGGATGAAAATCCCCGCCCCGTCCCCCGTGTCAGGATCGGATCCACTCGCTCCGCGGTGAATCATCTGGGTGTTCATCGTCAGTGTCTTTTGGATAATATCGTGAGAACGCTTCCCTTTCAGGTGCGCGATAAACCCGACTCCACAGGAGTCTTTTTCGAGACGCGGATCCCACAACCCCTGTGGCTCCGGCCATCCCACTGGCGACTTCTTGGTCTCTGACATAAGCGTGCTTTTCAATGATTCTGGTTAAAAAGGTGAATTTTTTCCCGTCCCGTTGACGGCCTTCCCACAAAGAACAGCCATTTCCAAGGGTTCTTGGGACTCAAGTAGAAAAATGCAAGGGTGCATCAAGAAAACTTTGATAAATGGCCCAACTTTGTAAGCAATCGGCCTGCCATGTTGCCGGGAATAGTCATCGCGGAGCGCCCGATTCTCTACAACCGCTATCGCCTGGGCCCAGGCCCATGGCTACACTGCGACGACTCTGCCCGGTTGGACCGGATCTATGGCAACGGATTTCTCCCCCTCTCCAAGCCTCATCCGGCTCCCCAGCGCTTCTTCGCGGCCCGAAGCCTCCGGATCGAATGCGCTGTCTGGAAAGTGGAAAAAAAACGGCGCCACCAGCAGCGGGCATGGGACCGCTTCGGGCTGCATCGTGAAGCGCTGCCTCGGGCGTCCTTCCTTGAGCGCTATGGCGAGCACGCCAGCGCGCTCGCCACGGCATGGATGGAGGCGCGCTTCGGCACCGCCTACCTTGACCCGCAACGGCTGCGATTTGTCCTCACCCACCCCATGGTCAACACCGTCCTGACCTGGTCCAGCGGCCCTCACCTCAAGGCCTTCGCCCCACTCATCCAAGGAGCATGGGGCGCGCACTACTGGTTTGTCTTTTATAATGAAGCGCCCGCTTCCCCACAAGGGCACGGCTTTCTTATGGACTTCCTGCTCTGGGTCCGCGACGAAGGCCTGCCATTCGCTTACCTCGGCTCGGTCTACGGTCTCCAAAGCCTCTACAAATGGCGGGGATTTGAGGGCGTCACCTTCAGGGAGAACGATCACTGGTGCCCGGATAAGGAACGCCTCGGGGCCTTGCTCGCCGAGGACGACCGCACCAGCGCCTCCTGAGGCCACTCACACCGCCTCAATCCCCACCTCCGCCGCTTAGGCGGCTAGGAGCCGCTCATGCCAAGGATGAGAGTCATCTCCGGACTTGCCAACAAGACTCCTCTCCCGTACTTCGGCCTTCTCACCATGCGCATTTCCGCGAATCCCCACCCCCTCGCTTGTCGCCATCAATCGTCAGCCCACGCCATGGGAATTTCACCCCAACTATGCCCCGCACCACCCCGCTTTCTTAGGAAAAATTCCCCAAATAAGCAGGGAGAAACCGTCTGCGATTGGCTCCATCTCAATCGCAAATAATTGATTAACAACATCTTGAATATACTAACTCCATACTGGCATACCGCCTGCGACAAGTGCCCACAGTGACACCTGTATGACACGAGCGCTCCTCACTTTCACCGCCGTTTTGGCAGCGCCTCTCGCAAAGGCGGAATCCGACCTGACCGTGAGCCCTGGTCCGCCGCACGGGGGCCATGTGCTTCACCTGCCGGATCAGCCCCCGGGGACCGACCTGCAACGGCTCGAAGGAGCCAGCCGCTTGGGCGAGTGGACAACCCTCGCGAGGCGCTACCCTCAGGTTGATTGGCACTCCACTCCACCCATTGAAGGGCACCTTCAGACCACCGGCCCAAACGCTCAATTCCAAGACCCAATTGGCGGCCAGACCCGCTTCTACCGGATCGTCAGCTCGGAACCGCCGCCATACACCGCCGCGGAACAAGTCTCCGCCTTTCTCCGGCAAAGCACCTTTGGCCCACGAATGGAGGACATCACGAGCTTCATGGAGCACTTCGGCACGCCTTCCGGTGACAACCCGAACGAGCCCTTCACGGCATGGGTCGATGATCAGATGACGCTCCCGCCCTTTCTCCATAGGGCTTTTTTCCGTAGGCAAAGCGATCCGAACTATGAGGATCAGTCAGCGCTGGTCGACAGCGGGCGCAATCATCATGGGGAAGTCGGGCACGACGAGGCCCTGGGACACCGCCTCAACTGTTATCGGGGAAATGTCATCTACCGACCGGACAGCTCCTGTCCCTTCCCGGGCCATGGGGGGGCCGATGGGCTGCATATGCGGCAAGCCGCCCTGATGCGCCCCACGCTCACCGCCAGCCAGCAGAGCAGTGACCTCAACTTCAACGTCAATCTCACCAAGCAGTTGATCTGGTTCGAGGCCGCCTTCAACGCCCCCGACCAACTGCGCCAACGGATGGCGTGGGCCTTGAGCCAGCACTTCGTTGTCGGGGAGGAGGGCAGCAACCTCGACGGACTCACTGAACGATGGACCAGCTACTACGACATCTTCGTGCGCCATGCCTTTGGCAATTTCAGGGACATTCTGAGCGAGGTCACCTGGCACCCTCATATGGGCTATTACCTTTCTCACCTCAACAACCGCAAAGCCAACCCTGCTCAAGGCACCTTCCCGGATGAAAACTACGCCCGGGAAGTCATGCAGCTCTTCACCATAGGCCTCTGGGAACTGCAGCCCAATGGCCAACTGCTCCTCGACCGCGAGGGTGAGGCCATCCCCACCTACGATAACGACGACATAACGGAATTTGCCAAAATCTTCACGGGGTTTGTCCGAGCTCCGGAACGCTCAAATATCGAAATCAATGGGGGAAACTGGGTCGACCCCATGCGCATCAATGCCAGCCGGCACGACTTTTCCACCAAGGTGCTACTGGATGGCAGCCTCCACGGACCGTTTCCTTCCACTGTCAATGGGGCCGTCGCTGACGTTGAGGGCTTTCTCGATCACCTCTTCGCCCACCCCAACCTTCCGCCCTTTTTTGCCGCTTTTCTTATTCAGCGCTTCACTGTCTCGAATCCCTCCCCACTCTACGTCGAAAGCGTCGCCAACGCCTTTGCCACCGGGCAATTTGAAGGGCAGGGCACAGGCCAGCGGGGCGATCTGGCAGCCACCCTCAAGGCCGTCCTTCTCCACCCGGAAGCCCGGGCCGCAGCCCTCTCGCGGGATCCTGTCCATGGCAAACTACGCGAGCCGCTTCTGCGCTTGATCCATTTTTCGCGGTCGATGCGGCTTCAATCCACCCAGACCCATGGCCTGTTCCCATTTCAAAATCTGGATGACCTGCTTGGCCAGGGACCCTATCAATCGCCATCCGTCTTCAACTTTTTCCGGCCGGATTATCAACCCAACGGGCTCATCGCCGACAAGGGCCTCGCGGCACCGGAATTTGAAACCAACGACGACGTCACGGGCCTGAATCTGCCCAATGCGCTTCATAACCTTGCCCACAATGGGCTGCGGGGGGGAGCGGCCAATGCCTCCATCACCCCACGAGCCTTCCCGCAAGGGGAGCTGGATATGACCGAGGCCGCCTCCCATGCCGGCGATGCCGCAGCCCTCATCGCCTATCTGGATCTGTTGCTCTGCTCCGGTCGCCTTACCGATGGGAACCGCGCCGTTTTGCTTGATGAAATCGCCGCGATGCCGGTCTCCTCTCAAAACGACCGACTCGCCCGCGTGCGCCGGGCCCTCTCGCTTTTTGCCCTCCTTCCGGAATTCAACACCCTGTATTGATCTGATGAATCCTCCTCGCAAAATCAGCCGTCGCCGCTTTATCCAGGAGGCCAACTGCGCCGCGGTCGGCACCATCTCGCTCTTTTCCTCCCTGCTTTCGCTGCGCCTCACCGCCGGGGCTGTCTCCGCCACCTCCAGCTTTCCGGATTACAAGGCTCTGGTCTGTCTTTTCCTCAACGGGGGGAACGACAGCTTCAACATGCTGGTCCCGCGCCAAAATGATGCGCACCGGGACTATGTCACTGCCCGGGGCGGCCTCCATACGGAAGCCGCCGATGCGGGAGGCATCGCCCTTCCCTCGGCGGATTTGCTGCCCATCCAGTCCAGCGGCCAGCCCTTTACCGAATTCGGTATCCATCCAGATCTGCCCTTTCTGCAAAAGCTCTACAATGAAGGCCACGCCGCCTTCGTGGCCAACGTCGGAACCCTTGTCGAACCGACCACCCTCGCCCAATACCGGGCCCGCACCGTGCGCCTCCCCGCCGGTCTCTTTTCGCATTCGGATGAACAAGTGCACTGGCAGACCCTCGTGCCCCAGGTGCGCGGCAGCAGCCCCAAGGGATGGGCTGGCCGCATGGCGGAAAGAATGGCCCAAGCCAACCAGAACAGCGCCATCGCCATGAACATCTCGCTCTCGGGCAACAATGTCCTCCAGACCGGCTTTGGCTCCATTCCCTACATCACCGACTTCTCCGGAGCCGTCTCACTCAATTGTGATGATGGGGATCCGCTTACCCACAGCGCCGTGGATAGCCTCCTCAGCCAGCACTACCAGAACGTTTACCAGCAAACCCTCAAAACGGCCACCCGCAACGCCATTGAGGCGTCCATGGCCTTCAAGACCGCCGTCGATCCTATCCGGACCACAACGCGGTTTCCCAACAACGCCACCGCCAATCGGCTCGCCATGATCTCCCGCATCATGGGCGCGCGCACCGGCCTCGGCATGGAGCGCCAGATCTTCTTCGTCAGTCGGGGAGGATGGGATCACCACAGCGACATGATTGCCCGCCAATCCTCCCTCTTCGCGGAAATAAACGATTCGCTGGAAGCGTTCTGGACGGAGCTGGGCACGATGGGCCTGCAGGACAAAGTGGTCATTTACACAGCCTCGGATTTTGCCCGAACCCTGAGCTCCAATGGCTCGGGGTCCGACCATGCTTGGGGTGGCAATCATTTCATCCTCAGCGGCGCCGCCAACGGGGGCCGCATCTTCGGACAGTACCCCACGCTCCTCGGGGGCAGTAACTATGACATTGGACGAGGCCGAGTCTTGCCGACCACATCGGTCGATGCCTACACAGCCGAACTAGCCTCATGGTTTGGCGTGCCTCCGGATGAATTGTCGACCATCATCCCCAACGCCACTCACTTCTTCGATCCGCGCTCGACGCCTTTCCCACTCGGCATCCTCGGTCCCTCCCTCGTCTGAGGGACCCAAACAGCAAACGGCCCGCATCGCGCCCAGCCTGAGCGCCTCCCGCTCATGGAGGAGAGACACGGTGCCTCGCCCCAAGTGCAAGGAGCGTCGCCTGATCCGAAAAAGGCCGTCTCTCAAGCCCGATGATCTGGTAGTCCTCGTGCCCCTTGCCGGCAATGAGCACCACATCCTCCGGCAAGGCCTCCGCCACCGCCAAGCGGATCGCCTCCGCACGGTCCACTACCCGCTCCACCCGTTTCCCCGCCCCCATCCCGGAAACAATCTCCTCCAGTATCTTGGCAGGATCCTCCGTGCGGGGATTGTCCGAAGTCACCCAGCAGATATCAGCCCACTCCGCCGCCAACGCGCCCATCAAGGGGCGCTTGCCTCGATCACGGTCTCCCCCACACCCAAAGACCACATGGAGACGCCCCGCGCACAACGCCCGACAGGTTTCAAGGACTTTTCGAAGGCCATCAGGATTGTGCGCGTAATCGACAATGGCAGTCCCGCCAGCCGGCAAGCTGAACTGCTCCATCCGTCCACAAACGGGATCAAATGTCTCCAAACCGGCACGCAACAGCTCGGGGTCCTTCCCCATGGACAACAGGAGCGCAAGGGCCGCTAAACAATTCTCAACCTGAAAGCGTCCCGCCAGCCGACTCTGAAATGGCATCGCCCTTCCGCCCCAACGCACCTCAAACCGGCTCCCTGCCGGGGACCCCACATACCGCGCCGCTTCAAAGTCCGCCCCCATGCCATCCCAGCCGTACGTCACCACCCGCCCCGAACAGCTCCGCGCAAAGCGCTCAAAAGAGGCTGACCCCGCATTCACCACCCCGAAGCCAGACCGCTCCACCCGCTCAAAGAGCCGGGCCTTGGCCGCCGCGTAAGCCTCAAGGGTTCCGTGAAAGTCGAGATGATCGCGCTCGAGATTGGTGAGGATGGCGGCCTCAAAAGTCAGCCCCGCCACCCGCTCAAGGGCTAAGGCATGGGAGGAAACCTCCATTGCCATCGCCGCCATCCCAAAAGACCGTACTTTCGCCATCAAGGCATACAGTTCCGGGGCCAGGGGCGTCGTGTAGGCCCCCGGTTCCACCCACTGCGGTCCAGCCTCCAATCCCAATGTCCCCAACGTCGCGCAGGGCTCCGCCGCGGCCCGCAACAAGTGGCCCACCAGACGGGCCGTCGTCGTCTTCCCATTGGTACCGGTGACCCCGATCACGCGCAGCCCTTCATCTGGTTTTCCACACAGTAGTCGGGCCACCCTTCCCATCGCCCGCCGAGGATCCGCCGTGATCAACTGGGGAACCGGTAGACCCGCCACAGGCTCAGCAGACAAAAGCGCCACGACCCCCAGCCGCGGCAGCACCTCCAGCCAATCCCGCGCTGTTCCCCAGCGATTGTTGTAGTGATACTCGTCCACACAGGCAAATAGCACTCCTTCCCCGCCTGCCGCCTCGGGCACATAGGCGATCCGACTCACCTCGACCTCGCGAAAGCCGTCCACCCGCTCGATTCCAGCCTCCTGGATGAGTCTGCTCAACCGCATCTCACAACAAGCCCTCCCCCTAGATGGAAAGGGCCTCCTCGAGATTCACCGCAGCCTGAATGGCCCGGATGTCTTCCATATCGGCCGGCACGTTTGAAAGGGCCTCGGCAAGGGTGGTGATTCCCTCGCGGACCTTCAACATACTGTCCTGATGCAAAGTCCTCATTTGGTTGCGCACCGCGATCCGCTTCAACTTGGCAGTATCATACTCGCTGTTGATTCCGGTCACCAACTCGTCACTGATCGGCATCAACTCATGAATGCCAATCCGCCCTTTGTATCCAATCCCACGGCAGGCAGGACAGCCCCCGTCCTTCGATACCGGAATGCTGCCACTCCAACCAATCGCCCGCTGCAAAATCTCCGCCTCCCGCCCGTTCGCCTCGTGCAACGTCCCGCAAGACCGGCACACTCGACGCAATAACCGCTGGGCGCAAATACACACCAGCGAGGCGGAAATCATAAACGGCTCAATGCCCATTTCGGTCAGCCGACTGATGGTGCTGGAGGCATCATTGGTGTGCAGCGTGCTAAAGAGCATGTGCCCCGTCAAAGCGGCCTCCACCGCAATCTGTGCCGTCTCGCGATCCCGGATCTCGCCCACCAGAATGATATCGGGATCCTGCCGCAGGAAGGCTCGCAGGGCACTGGCAAACGTCAGCCCGATCTGCCGGTGCATCTGCATCTGCAGTAATCCGTTCAAGGTGTATTCGATCGGATCTTCCGCTGTCCGTATGCATTTTCCGGGATCGTTGATCTCATTGAGGGCACTGTACAGGGTCATGCTCTTCCCGGACCCCGTCGGACCGCAGTGGAGAATCATCCCATACGGCCGCTGGATCAGCGACCGGTACAAGGCCAGATTTTCCTGGCTGAATCCGAGCGCCGTCAGCGGCAGGGTCGACTTTTGCTTGTCCAATAGCCGCATCACGATTCCCTCCCCGTGGTTCAGGGGAGCCGTCGATACACGAAGGTCAATGTCCAGCCCCTTGCGGTTGAACTGCTTGTAAATGATCCGCCCGTCCTGCGGCAGTCGCTTCTCCGCAATGTCGAGATTGGCCATGATCTTCAGCCGCGCGATCAGGGACACACAAGCGCGCGGAGGAATTCTCAGGCGCTCCTGACAGATGCCGTCCACCCGCACACGGACCCGGGCCTCGTTCTCGAAGGGTTCTATATGAATATCCGATCCGCCACTGAGATAGGCCTCTTCAATAATCCGACTGGCCAACTTCACGATCGGAGAATCCTCATCCTCCAGATCGGTCTCCTCCTCGTTCAGGGCCTGCGCCTCCTCAAAGTCCATGTTCAGGGAGGCCATCACATCACCGAAGGCCTCCGCCGACTCCGCCTCGTTGCGCCCCGCCGCCAACAAGGCCTCCACGTCCGCAGGTAACGCCAGCATGATCTTCACCCGCAGCCCGTGCTCAAGGCCAATTTGCTCGTATAATCCCGTGTTAAACGGATCACTCACCGCCAACACGAGATGGCCCCCAAATTCTCCCACCGGAAGAATCTGGTGCTCGCGGCAAAGATCCTTCTCCAACCGCGCAAAGGTATGCTCGGTAAACTGAAAATTTCGCGCCGGAAAAGGGGGCAACTCGAAGGCCGCTGCCTTCGCCAACAATAAGCTGAAAGGGGAAACCCCATGTTTGTCATGCAGAAGGGTCTCCACCTGCTGACCGGAAAGGTCCTCTGGACTCTCGAGAATCTCCCGCACCACCTCCGCGTCCAGCTTGTGATCCTCCACCAGCTGATGCAACACCGCCCTCAATATGCGCGATACCGCCATCTCAATCTCCCTCCCGGCTGTTCTGCGCGGCCCGCCCGAGCCGTTCCTCCTCCACCATGCTGAATGCCGCCTCCAGCGCTTCCATCGGGCTCACATACCAATTGATCTTCGCCCCCAGACGCTCCTCCCAAAAGGTCCGCACCACATCACTCATGTAATAGGCCCCCGCCATGAACCACTGCCCCTCGCATAGATCGAGGGGAAAACTCCACGAGGCCCGCAACAACTCCAGGGGCGTCTGCTTCATCAGGGACGGGTCAACGCGAAAGTTATCGGGCCGCACCGCTCCAACCGCAAAATTCTCCAGCTGATAATCAATCAATGCGCTTTCTTTGAGAACCGCCTTCTCGAACAGGAGAATTCGCAACAGACTGGCCCGCGTCAAATCCTTGGCCCGCGCGCGCTCGATGAACAAGGCATTGGCCTCTTCCATGTCCTCGCCGGTCGTCAACCCAGCCTCCACCAACCGCATCCCGAGCACGCGGTTGGCCTTGATCAGAAGACTGCTGGTCTCTCTTTCCATTTAATCGAGCAAATCGGGAAACAGAAGGGGAGCCTCACCGAGATACTGAGCCGCATCCCCAGCAAAGGAATCCACCCCGAGCGCTCGAAGCGTCGCACGCGGATCGGCTGATGCTGTGTGATAGGCGTTGATGTACTCACGCTGGCGGCGCCGCAGAAATGTTTCAAGCCCGCTTTCAGGATCAATGCTCGCACGATCCGTGGATCGTTCCGCAAGCAACTCCGCCACACTTAAGGCATCAAGGGACTCGCCGCTCTCAAAACGGGCCGCCAGCCGCGCCGCCACAGCCTTCAGTTCGTCATACCCACCGGGCCATGAATAGCCCAGCAGCAGGGCCCGCGCCCTCGTATCCAGCAGGGTTCGCACCGGCTCCGCCACCAGCCGCTCCAAGTATACCACGATGTCCGGCAAGCGATCCCGCAAAGGTGCCAAAACGGGACGCTCAGTCGAAAAAAGCGCCTGTTGATCCACGGATAAGCCAGGTAATGGATGCGCCAGCGGGGACCCAATCATCAGGGCATACAACACGGCATGCTTCCCTGGGTCCGTCCCGGCCTGTTCAAGGAATTCAACCCAATCGCGAAACAGCCCCACGCTCTCGGGATTCCACGCCACCGTCCGCATATCGACCAGAAACACCCCGGGACGGGACAGGTTTTCTAAGATCCAGCCACGCGTGAAATCGGTTTGGGTATCCACCAGGCCGATCCTCAGGACCTCCGCTCCCGGCGCCCCTAGCCACCCCAGCAACTCCTCCCCCACCAGTCGCAGCTCGGCACCGCGCCCCACCGACAGAAACAAATGCCGCTTCTCCGAAAAAGCCTGCCATAGCCCATCAAGAAACTGGCGGTTTTCCTCGCTCGCCTCGGCAAGAAACCGCGCTGGCCGGGGATAGCTGTGACCTCCCCCGGGTTCCACACTCACCACAGCCGGTTGCTCCGGCTCGAATTCCTCCGGCTCGACAAACCGGCTCACCGCCTCCAGCAGCTCGTCGGTCTGAAACGGCTTCTCCAACGCCAGCGTCACCCCGATGTTGGCCACCTTGATCAGCTCGGGCATGTTCATCAAACCGGACACCATGATCACCGGCAAGTCGGGATCAATCTTGCGGGCCTCCTCCAAAAAGGTCGCCCCGTCCATTTGGGGCATCTTGTAATCGGATATGACAAGCGTGTAGCGGTCCTTCCGGATCCGGTCGAGCGCCTCAAGGGGATTCAAAGAATAATCGGCCGCATACCCGTGATTCTCAAGCAGCTCCTGCAGCATGCTGGCAAACTTTTCTTCATCATCAAGCAGTAGGATCGGCTTTGGCATCGCTCGTCCTCAAAAAATCCCAAGTCGCTGCGCGGCGTCAAGATAGCGCTGCCGCTCGCGTCCCAGAAAACCGTGCAGGGTCGCCAAATCAAAACGGGTCACCGGCTGGCGCAGGGCCGCCTCAAAATGCACCACCCCAGGGCACTTTGGCGCGGCCAGCTCCAACGCCCGAGCCACCGTCCGCCGCAACTGCCCAACATTGCCCTCCCATTCCTGCTGAAGCAAAAAGGCCCGCAGCTTCGATTCGATGCTCCCAACCTCAAAGCCCTCCGCGCCAAGGGCATCCTTCACCATCTCAAGGAGATCCTCGGGCATCTCGCTCAAGGCCGGCACCTGCAACTCGTTGGTCCCCAGAAATAAATAGAAAATCTCATCAATCCTCCCGGCATCATACAGAGCCTCCACTGAATCAGGTAAGGCAATGACCAACCGGACATCCCCTCCTGCCCCACTGCGCCGCTCCCCAATTGCCACCACCCGGTCTACCTCCGCCGATGAGAGGCTCCCAGCGTCGGGAAGCACCAGCGTGAAGGGCCCCTGACCAGACGGCAACGCCGCCTCCAATGCCTCCAAGGTAATCTGTGTCGGTCGCAGCAACACCGTCTTCCGGGGAACCTCCGCAATCTGGTCAAGATCCCGCGCAATCTCTTCCACCGGGCTCCCCTCGGGCCCGATCAACAAGAGGTTGCGACGAAAGTTCGCCCCCTCCATGGCCCGCTCCGCAAAGACGCGCCCCGCTCGCGAAAGACCGCGAATGCCACCCACCGCAAGGGCCGGCGTGACCCGCTCCGCACTCCCCCCAACCCCGGTCAGCAGTTGGTTGGCTCGCTTCAGAAGGGAAAAAATATTCAGCGGCTTCAAAAATATGCCCTCCACCCCCTCACGGATGAATTCGCGGATGGCATCATCGTTGAGGTAACCGGAAACGATAATGGCGGGAATCCGGTGTTTCAGGGCATGCAAACGCCTCAATAACTGCGCCCCGTTCTCTCCCCCGGGCAGCCGCTGGTCAATGACCACCAGCCTCACCCCCTCCTGCTGCAACCGGGCAAATCCGGATTCGGCATCCTCCGCCACCAACACCTTGTGACCAGCCTGCTCAAAGACGCCCTGCAATAATTCGCGAAACGCCGCATCGTCATCAATGATCAAAATCGCATGGCCCATTTTTCCGCCCTCGCTCCCCCTCACCCAGGGAGACCTCCATCCTCACTGTGCCCATTGCTTCGCATCATGGCTCCATCAATTCTCTGGCGAATGAAAAGAGAGTCACCCGCAATTCCTCCAAGCCCTGCTCCAAGAGGCAGGAAATCGCCAATGGCTTTGTCCGGGTGGCCTTCTTGAAGGCCTTCAGCTGTTCCGCGGCTCCGGGTTCGTCCATCTTGTTAACCACCACCAAGCAGGGTTTATCCCCGAGGCCTCTTCCATAATGCCCCAACTCGCGACGCAGCGAGGCGTAATCCTCCGCCGGATCACGCCCATCCACCCCGGATATGTCGATCAGCATCACCAAACCGCGGCAGCGCTCAATGTGGCGCAAAAACGCATGCCCAAGCCCGCGGTTCTCGTGTGCCCCCTCAATCAGCCCGGGAATGTCCGCCAATTGAATCCGCAGCCCATCAGGGGCTTCCGACTCGAGAACCCCCACCACCGGGGTCAGCGTCGTGAAGGGATAACTGGCGGTCTTCGGCCGCGCCGCCGTCAAGGAACGGATCAATGTCGATTTGCCGGCATTGGGATACCCCACCAGGCCAATGTCCGCAATGGATTTTAAAATGAACTGGTACTGGCCGCGTTCGCCGGGCGTCCCCTCCTTGAATTGCCGTGGGGCCTGGTTCACCGAACTCTTAAAGTGAATATTGCCCCAGCCGCCGCTGCCTCCCTGCAGCAGCGTCCGCCGCTCCCCGCTGTCCAGCAACTCCATCACCAGTTCCCCAGTCTCAAGACTCCGGACCTCCGTCCCACACGGAACCTTCAGCACACAGTCTTCTCCCCGGCGACCGTTGCGCCCCTTGCTCATTCCGTTCACCCCATGTCCCGCCTCCCAGTGGGGCTTGAAATGAAATTGCCGGAGATCCGCCACATTCACGTCAGCCTCAAGGATCACACTCCCTCCATTGCCGCCGTCTCCTCCGTCGGGTCCCCCCTTCGGCACAAATTTCTCGCGGCGGAAGCTGGCACACCCGTTTCCTCCGTCCCCTGCCCGGAGCTTGACTTGAACTTCGTCAATGAACATCCTTCAACTCGTCAGGGCAAAGCTTTCGGCTGGCAAAGCAAAAAAAATCATGCCTCGCTCCGACAACCCTCCAAGAATGAAAAAAATTGGCATCATTGAAGACCACACCGCCATTCGGGAAATGGTGGCCGAATTGGTCCAAACCTTCGATGAGTGGCAAATTGTCACCACCTGCGGAGACGGCCGCACCGCCCTCGAGGAATGCCTCATCACCAAACCTGACTTTGTTGTGCTGGATGTCATGTTGCCTGGAATGAATGGTACCGAGGTCCTGCGGCGGCTCAAGCGACGACTGCCAAAAGTCCGTGTCCTCGTATTTTCAGGCTATCAGGATGCTCCGCTGGTTCGCGACCTCGTGGAAGCTGGGGCCCAAGGCTTCATTAGCAAAAGCGCTCCCCTCGCGGAATTGCGACGGGGCCTCGAAATTGTCTCCTCCGGCGGGACCTACTTCAGCCCGGAGGTCGCCGATGTCCTGCGTCAGTCCGTCTATGATGGCAGCCTCGGCGCCACCCCACCGCTGCAACGCCTCACCTCGCGGGAACGGGAAATCCTCCAACTCATCGCCGAAAGCTACAGTACACGGGAAATAGCCGCCCGCCTCGATATCAGCATCAAAACCGCCGACAACCACCGCACCAACCTCATGCGCAAATTGGATTTGCACAACATTGCCAGCCTAACCCGATTTGCCATCGAACACCACCTCGTTGAACCTCCCCGCCGGTCAGACCCTCCGCCTCATTAAAAGGATTGCCGGGGTCGGTTTATTTTCCTTGATTCCACGACATCCCGCAAAAATGCTCACCATGACCATGTTCAAAACCGCTCCCTTCTCGCGCCTTTCCCTCTTCGGCCTCCTGCTGGCCCTGATCACCTTCGCCGCTGGATGCCGCTCTCCGCAGGTCCCGGATCCAGCCATGACCGCCGTTCGCGGCCAAGCCGGCACCGGTGGCGCGGATTGGATCAATCCAGAGGATATTGCCAGCGCCGAGGCCCTCGGACTCTCCGGACGGGACCCCTCCCTGATGGACCCCACCAACCGCCTGGAAAACCTCTTCCCGCCAGTCTATTTTGACTTTGACCAATCCTTCGTCCGGCCCGAAGACCGCCCCACCCTACAAACGGTGGCCACTTACCTGAATCAGAATCCATCCGCGCAGTTGCTCGTCGAGGGCCACTGCGATTGGCGGGGCACCACGGAATACAACATGGCCCTCGGTGATCGCCGGGCCAATAGCGTCACTGCTTACATGGAGCAATTGGGCATTTCTGCGGATCGCTTGGAAACCGTCTCTAAAGGGGATTTGGAAGCCATCACCGAGGGATCGGAAAACGAGATGAGCCGGGACCGCCGGGCCGATCTTATCATCATTCCCTGAGCGCCTCTTCCTCCGTCAGCCCCTCCTCCATGAGCCAGTAGGCTTGGTAAGGCTGCAACGTCAACCGGCCCCGCACTGGGCGTACCCGACGACGGTGCAACAACTCGCGCACCTGCTTCTGCGACGCGTCCACCACCACCGTCTTCCATGGCACCATCACCGCCGCCTCGCTCATGTTGAATAGACAGGTCACCGTCTCTGCCCGGGTTCGCGATATCCGCCTAAATGCAAAGACTGCGTCATCTGTCTCCAGCACCTGCATCGCCGCCCCGGGATGAAATGCGGGATGCTCGCGTCGTATCCGCACCCACCGGACCAGCGTCGTGAATAGCTGATGTTGCTCATCCTCCGGATCGTCCAACCGCTCCTCCAAATCCGCTCGATCCCACTTGCGTCGGTTGATGGAGCGATTCTGTCCGCTCGCTTCCACCCCCGCCAGATCGTTGGTCGTCCCCAGCAAACTATGAATGTACAGGGCCGGAATCCCCTTGAAGGCCAATACCAAGGCCTGGGAAGCCAGAAATCGCCGCATCCCTAGATGCGGATCCTTCGGCTCCGAAAGGGCGTCGCGATAGGTAATGTTGAGCTCATACGGACTCTCGCTGCCATCAGGATTGGCTTTCATAGAAACGAGTCCTCCCCGCGCCCTCACCTGCCCTACCAGCCAGTCCACATCAGCCGCCTCCAACAGGCCCTGCAAGGGACGCACCCCGATACCGTCGTGCGAGGCGCTGAAGTTCAAAAAGGCCTGCTCCGGCGACAGCTCCGGCAAACCCGCAGCCCAACGCCGCAGCCAGCCACTGTTTTGGCGGAGATAACTGAACAACATCAACGGCGGCAGCGTGAAATTGTAGACCATGTGCGCCTCGTCATTCTCCCCGAAGTACGACATATTCTCTTCATGCGGCACATTCGTCTCGGTTAACAGCAGGGCGTTCGGCGACACGATGCTCACTATCTCGCGCAATAGTTTGACGATCTCGTGCGTCTGGGGCCGGTGAATACAACTGGTCCCCATCTCCTTCCAGAGAAAAGCCACCGCATCGAGCCGGAAAATCCGGCACCCCTTCGACAGATACAGAAAAAGAATGTCGATAAACTCGAACAAAAGATCGGGGTTCTGCCAGTTCAGGTCGACCTGGTCCGCACTGAAAGTGGTCCACACATGGGCCGGCCCATCCCGCGTCGAGGTCTTCGTCAGTAGCGGCCACGGACGGGGCCGAACCACCTGCGTCAAATCAGTGGCGGGATCCATCGGGAGAAAATACCAGCGGGCCGGCGCGATCCCCGTCACATAATCCCTGAACCACTGGCTCTTGCGGGAACAGTGGTTCAGGACCAGATCAAACATCAGCTCGAAATGTCCGCCAATTCGCTCCACGTCCTCCCAGTGCCCATACGATGGACTCACCTTGCGGAAATCAATCACCGAGAATCCGTCGTCGGAACTCCATGGAAAAAAAGGAAGCAAATGGATCGTCGACACCGTCCCCTTGAGACGCTCCAGACAGAAGCGTTCAAGAGACCGCAGGGGATAGGTGTCCTCTCCACAGATGGTGTCCGCATAGGTGATAAGAACACTCGTGCGGTGATCCCATTTCTCGTTCGCGGTTGGCGTCTCCAGTCCCACCCCATATCGGCCCAGCATGGCCTCAAACCGGCGCACCAGAAGGGGAGCGGCATCGCCGTACAACCGGTGCAGGCGCTGCCGCAGGCTCTGTCTTTGAATCGTCGATAACATGGTCTATCCTCCGTTGGTGCGCCGTGATCCGGGTCCCCACCCGGTCAGTGAATTGATCATCATGCGCAGATTTCTCCTCAGGACCCCATAGCTGTAAAAGCGCCGCGCCACCGCGTAGTTGTGCTCCACGACACGCTCACGCTCCACCGGATCGGAGAGAAACCGCTCCACCCGCGCCACCACCTCACGGGTCATGAATCCGTCAATGACCGCCAGCTCGAAGCCCTTCGGTTCGATGTCTTCCACAAAGATTGTGTAGCGATTGATCACCACCGGCTTTTTGAAATACAAGGCCTCCAGCAGGGCGTTCCCAAAGCCCTCATAGGTGCTGGGGTACGTGACCAGATCGGCATGGGGATACAGATCCCATAGGGTGTAGAGCTTGCGGCCCTCGGCATCGCGCTGGCGGACCTCCGCCACGCGGTCCCCAATGAACAGCACCTGCACCCCCTCCTCACGCGCCAATTCCTCGATCATGTGCTTGTACTCGTACCCCTCGTCGCCGGCATCATGAGAAATCACCAGCTTGCAACGGGGATTGCGCAGCATGCTAACCAACTGCACGGCATGCTCGATACCCTTTCGGGGCACAATTCGTGTGGGTTGAAGGATGAAGATGTCCTCCGGCTCCAGCCCAATCTGCTCGCGCACATCCGCCGCATACTCGTCCGGCGGGGGTGGGCTGCTCTCAAAATCAAACACATTGGGAATCAACAGGCTTCCCACGCCCTTGCGCAGCGACAACTGCTGCTGCGCCGCGGCGTTGATCACCGCGTGCGACATCAGGGGCAACCGGGGAGGAAACGCCATGTCGAGATAATCGGGCACCGCGTTGATGGAAAATCGGACCCGCTCCCAATAAAAGTCGTGATGGTGCGCGATGGCGGGTAAACCGCTCTCCGCCAGAAATTCCGTTATGGCCACCGCCAGCGGCACATGCATCGGTATCGTCAGGGCGTTCTCCACCACCAATAAATCTAGGCCGTATCGCTCCACAAACTGGTACAGGGTCTCCTTCAGATAGCCCGCCATGTCGCGGATGCGACGGGATACAAGGGGATCACGGTGACGCCGACCCCAGATCCGGGCATTCAACCACTGGACCTCCGGATGCCCAAAATAGGCCTCCGGCACACACAGGGTCGCTCCGGGATCACGGTCGCTCAGTCCCGCATACCAAAAGCTCTCGTGCCGGTCATCCCACAGGATCTGCGCCCACTTGGCACTCTCCAATGACACGCCATCGGTCCCCGCAAACCGGGTCGATACGAATCCAAAGTGTTTTCCCATCAGCTCAAATCTCTGCCACATTCATAGCAAAGTCCGTGCCCCCATGGCAAAAATAAAGCGCCCCGGATTCCCATCGCAGGGATTCCGGGGCGCTCCAAAAAGAATTCATTCGCTCACTCGCCGGTCTTGGCCTTCACAAAAGCCATGAACCCATCCAGACCGCCTTGGGGAAACCCGACCATCTTGTCGAGTACCGTCCCCTCGCCGTCCATCAGCAGCACCATCGGCACCCCTTGCAGCCCAAACTTTTCCGCAAGGGCCTCGTTGTGGCTACGCTGCTCGTCGCTCAACGGCGTGCGACGGGGAAAATCAACATTCAACAACACCAGCTCGTCCTGTGCGAAGGTCTTGAAGGCCTCCTTGGACAACACCTCGGCATTCAATTTGATGCACGGGGGGCACCAGTCGGAGCCGTGAAACTCAACCAGCAAGACCTTGCCCTCTGCCTTCGCCTTGGCCAATGCCTCGTCATAGTTCGTCAACCACGTTCCGTCAGCAGTTTCCAACTCTTGCGTCAATGCTGGCATTGTTTTTGGTGCTGGTTTCTCTTGCTTTTGGTGTTGATGTGATTTGAGCAACTGGAAACTAACCACCGCCAGCGCACCAAACGCCAAAAAAGAAAAAAGGATCATCAACGATTTTTTCATATGCCCCAATTCACGCGCAAAGGGACGCCGCGTCAAGCGGGTTAAGCGCTTTGCCAAGGCGCCGTGGCCCGCTTGCCATCGGCCGAAGCGGCTCAATTGAAGGACGGGTCGTCGGGAAAGTCCGCCAGCAACCCCCACTCGGGCCGCACTTCATCAAGGAAAAACCGCCACAAGGTCTGCGGAGCATGCTTCCCAAAAGACTGCAAAAAGGGCCCAGGCGTCCAGTCGTACCGGGCCAACTCAATCTCGAGCTGACCCGCGCTCCAACCGGCATGGCCCACAAAGGCTCGCGCCTCAATCGTGGGGTCTTCTGCCACCAAGCGCTCGATCACATCGGGCTCAACCCCGAAAAATAAGCGGAAATTCTGCTCCGCCAGATTCCACTTCCACGCCGCCAACAGGATCTGGTTCGGAGAAACCGGCCCACCATGGTACACCGGCAAATTCTGCATCAAGGGTGTCTCGAGATCCTCCCGCAAGGCCCCCAATGAATGGCCCGTGGGCCGGTTGATGATCACTCCCAACGCCCCGTCACGCGCGGAATGGGCCGAAAGCAACACCACCGTCTTTTCAAAATTGGAATCAGCCATCGCCGGATGGGCCGCAATCACACAGCCAGCCAGGCTCCTTCTTTTTACCCGATCATCTCGCTCCATCAATGGCTACTCCTTCACATCCTGGGGACCATAATGCACCAATTCAATTCCAACCTCTGCCAGCAGTTGCTGTACCAGCTCATCATTCCGGTAATTCCAGTAATACTTGATAGCACGAATTCCCGACGACGCCAACAGCTTTGCACAATTGATGCACGGGAAATGGGTCACATAGGCCATCGCCCCGTCAAGGGGTATCCCGCGCCGCGCCGCATCCGCAATGGCGTTCTGCTCGGCATGCACCGTCGCCTGCTCATGCCCCTCGCGGACATGGCTCACATGGGCCACCCCGGGCAAAAACCCGTTGTACCCGGCCGCCACGATACGGTTGGCATGCGCCCCGCCAGACACCAGCACGCAGCCAACATGCAGGCGCTCGCACGCCGATCGCAGCCGAATCAGCAAGGCCACTCCCATGAAATAATCATCCCAGCTAGGCCGGCCCGGCCAACGCTCCCCCAACTCGGCCACCTCCCGCAGCCAATGACCATACGCCGCTGCCTCACGGATCCCGTCTCTCTCTGTTACCAGATACTCTTTCATTCGCTTCACTCAAACGAAACGCCATCCCGCGGTCGTCGGCAAGCTCCGTTCATCTATCCGATCTGACTTTCCCACGCGCCCGGGTCAGAGCGCATTCAAAAAGGTATAAGACATGCCCTTCCTATCAAAGCGATGGTCGCGAGGAAGCCTCCAGCAGAGGAGCAATCACCGTCAAATACCGCTGCACATTTAGGGGACTCCACAAGTGCTGAATGCGCTTTAGCATGCGATCCACGTCCCCCCCATGACAGTAGGTCAGTATGTTCCAGTAAAAACGAGTCGGGGCCCTTTCTCCTCTCAATGCGTGCCAGTAGGCCCGCAAAAAGGGGATTCCCCATCCGCCCCTGGGAAATGCCGCCAGCTCCTCGTTGGTCGGCTCCTCATTGCCCTTGAATGGGGGTAGATAGCTGGACAGCTCCATCCGGTTGATAGCAATCGATATTTCCTCGAGATCTCCGTATTGCGTCGCCTTGATGGCCTTCCCGAGTGTCAAGGATAAGGGATAATGGGGGTTCATCGCCATCGCCTCGTCAATCAGCGCCTCGCCCAAGTCGGATTCTACAGCCTGCAAGCAAAGACACAACCCCACCGCGCCCAGAAGGGTCTGATTCACAGGTCCGTCTTCCCGCACGGATCGCCCAAGCGCCACCAAACCGGCATGGTCTTTGGTCACCGCACAATAGAATGCCATTGCACATCGAGTCCATGGAGACTGCGGGGAATAACGCACCGCCTCCGCCAGATGACGCTTCACCCGCTCCTCATCATAATCCTCCTCCCAACCAGGCTGGGTCGGTGCCACCGCCAATAAAATCGCCAATGTCGCATGCAGAAGCCCTTCGCGCGGCTCCACCTGCAACGCCTCCTCCAGCACTTGCACAGCCCGCGTCAAATGCTCAATAGAGAACTCTCGTAACGCCAGTCGCCCCAGGATCCAGGCATCAAAAACAGTCCGCTTGTGCTGGGGCTTGGTTGCTGCCAATTCCGTGAAATAGGACGCAATCACCCCATGCTCTGAGGCCACTAGGCCCCCGATATCCTTACACACGATGCGCCCCACCTTCAGCACCTCGGCAAGGTCATTCTTTAAAACAAGGCGCTTCACCCAAAGCTGCTTGCGCCCGTCCACCGTGTACAATCGCGCGATGATCACCACTTGCTCGCCCTGCTGGGATATGCTGCCATCCAATAGCAGGGTCGCTCCAATCGAAAGGGCGTAGTCGGCCTTCTCCTGGGCGGTGCTTTGGGCACTCATCCGCAATGGCCCAAGGACCTTCAGCTGGGGATGGCCGGATAAGGCATAGACCAATTCATCCCCCAACACCGAAGAAAACCCCAGCCATCTCTCGGACAGCTCCACGTCAGCAAAGGTCAATACCGCCAAAGTAGGCTTCTCTTGGTCAAAGACACTCTCCTTGGCAGTTGTCTGCCCAGAAAGAATATTCAACCGGTATCCCTTTTTGCTGACCTCTACCCTGATAGGGTCGCTCTTCCCTATCCCCTCATAATACGCCTGCAACGCCAGTCGTAATCGCCTGATATGCGTCCGAACCAGACTGTCCTGCGCCGCATCGAAGGTCCGCGTTAACTTCAAACAGTCGTAGGCTATCGTATACTGCGTGACCTCGTCTCCTCGCCCCTCAATCGTCTCTTGGAAAAGATAGTTGAAGAGCTGTTTTAACCGATTAGACCGAACAAATATCGAACTATTGATAATCTTTTTGCCATGATTGGTTAACATTTCATGCGTAACCCCTGGAAAATGACTGGGTGAACTGTTCAGGTCGGATGGCATGCAGTGAAATGGGCAATTTGTAATTGAAAGCCCTTTCATAGAATCGAACCGATCCTTTGCAATCTCCGAACTGACCGAAAATTACCCGCTTAGAATAAAAAGCCTGTCCGCCGCATGGAAGTGGAATCAAGAAGTCCCGCTGCACAACCAGCCAGCGGCCTTTGGAAACAGCTTTGGGCGCAGATAACGCGCGCCCCGGAGCTTAAAAAGCCTCACCACCTCCGGTGCAGCCACAATTCGAGACGCCTCGGCAGATTGCGGGAGATTAGCAGTTGGTCAAAATACGTGTCCCCGTTGTGGATCCAATTTTCGGCGTCGAGGAGATTATGGACGCCGATACGGGCCTCCCAGGATTGAACCCGATAGCCAAGGGAGGCGTTCCACTCCATCTGGCGGGGAATCGTAAACTCGCCGGCAAGGTTACCGCTCTGCGGCCCCTGCACCCACCCATGTACCACCACGTCCCAGCGGGGTGTCAGACGGTGATCCAGTTGGAAACCGATTTGCCAGCGGGATAATCCTGGCAGACGGTGATCGCCCGGCGACACCGAATTCAGAAAAAACCCGCGCGTGTAGCCGAGCCCATTGCCGTCACCAGTCGGGCCCGTACCAGGCGCAAACACGTTCCAGACAGATCCGCCCCCGAATTCCGCGGGCGCCCCTGAACGGTACCGGGCATCGATATAATGGGCCGTCCATCCGACGTGAGTATCGCGACTGGGCCGCCAATCCATCCCCAGTTCAACTCCATCCGTCTGGATCGTGTTACGCCCAAAGAACTCAACCCGCTGTCGCCGCTGGGAAAAAAGGGCCCCGCGCAGAGCCCAACCGGCGGCGAGGTCGGCCCGCACACCGAGCTCCAGCAGCTGAAACCGGTTGTCGAGGTCGGCTTCGTGCAGGCCACTCTCCCCGTAAAGGTTGATCCCATCCCCGACGGTGTTGCCCGCCACACCGCCAAAATCGGCGTAGGTCAGGTAAATGGCATGACGGGACCCTTCATGCATGACTGTCGCCGAGCCGCTGGCGATACCAACGCTCGCCGCATCCGCCAGCGTGCCGCCAAGGTCGCCAGGCTCCCGGGCTGCGGCCTCCAAACGGTCGACCCGCCCGCCAAGGCCAACCCGCCACCCATTTCCAATGACATGGGCGGCCTCCGCGTACACACCCGCTTGCCTCAGTTCGGAATCCGTGCTCTCCGGCGTGGAAAAAAGGCTGCTGGGCACATACCAAGGCCGACTGCCCTGCCCCAGTAACGGCCCGGGGGCAATTACCCCCGGAAAGCGCTCGAGGGCATTAAATCGGCGGTTCTCGGAAATATCCCACGCATAGGCAAACTCGTTCCAATAGTTGGCCCGATTGTCGCGCTCCTCCAGTCGCAGATGCAGTCCGAGCTCCCATTCCAAGGTGCCTGTCCCCAC
>JBEAQI010000010.1:0-9141 GCA_041163965.1 Verrucomicrobiota bacterium
AATGTACGGGGCTTTGACCAGCGCAACGTCGCGGTGATGATCAACGGGGTCCCGGTCAATGACATGGAAAACGGCTGGGTCTATTGGTCGAACTGGGATGGTGTGGGCGATGTGGCCAGTTCCATTCAGCTTCAGCGCGGGATGAGCAATCTCAATCTGGCGGTTCCGTCGATTGGCGGCACCTTGAACATTTTGACAGATCCCGCTGCCAAAGAAGCGGGGGGTCTGGTAAAGGTCGAGTTGGGGAGTGACAATTTTCTCAAGATGACGGCGGTGGTACACACCGGAGTGGTGAATGAGAAATTTGCCTTTTCCGGTGCTATTGTGCGCAAGACGGGAGATGGTTATGTTGACGGGGTTTGGACCGATGCGTGGGCCTATTTTCTCGGTGCCTCTTATCAAGTAAACGCGCAGAACAAATTGGAACTTTATGCCCTTGGAGCGCCGCAATTGCACGGACAAAACCTGTACCAGCGCAATATCGGGACGTACAGCGCCGAATTTGCGCGTGGATTGCGTGATTATGACGAGGCTGCCTTGGAGCAGTATTACGAGCGGGGTTTCGGTTACAACGAGGCGTGGAATTTTGTCGATCCCAGTTATGATGCGAATCAGTATGATCACACGGGGACGACGGACCGCAAGTTCAAGAACATCATCAACGAGCGGGAGAACTTTTATCATAAGCCGCAGGTCAACCTGAACTGGTACCTCGACCCGGAAGCCGATTGGAAACTCGACACGGTGTTTTATTATTCTGGCGGCGAAGGGGGGGGCACTGGCACATACGGGAGTGTGGCACGTGTCAACGACCCCGGGGGATATTTTCATCGCAATCGGGACTGGAATGCTGAGATTGCCGAGAACGCGGCCAATCTCGACGAAAACGGGGAGGCCCGTTCCACCGGCATTCTCCGTAATTCCCGCAACAATCAATGGACCATTGGTGCTGTTTCCCGTGCCACAGTGGACCTCACCGACCGCATTGAATTGTCAGCTGGAGTGGACTGGCGCACCGCTGAGATTGAGCACTATCGCGAGGTGCGCGATCTCCTTGGAGGAGATTATTACCTCGAAAGCTCCAGTGATTTCTGGACCGAGGCCGAGCAGAAACGCCGTCTCGGGGACAAGATCAACTACGATTTTACCAATCAGGTCGATTGGCTCGGGACGTATCTGCAGGGAGCGTACAACGACGAACGGATTTCTGCTTTCGCGATGACTGGCTATTCCCAGATTCAGTATCACTACGAGAACTTCTTTGCCGAGGATCCCAGTCGTCCGGGCAGCACATTGAAGGCAAAGACCGACTGGATTGACGGCATTCAGGTCAAGGGAGGGCTGCTCTATCGGCTCAATCCCAACCTCAATGTCTACGGGAACGCCGGGTATGTTGAGAAAGTGCCTATTTTTGACGCTGTTATCGATGACAGTGCCGGACAAAAATACGAGAATCCGAAGAATGAGAAGTTTGAATCCTTCGAACTCGGGGTCAATTTGCTGAATGATAAGGGGACCCTTTCGATCGGGGCCAATATTTACCAGACCAACTGGACGGACCGCACCTTTACGGAAGGGTACACGAATCCCACGACGGGTGAGGAGACCCTCATCAGCCTTGGTGGGGTCGACCAACTGCACCGTGGGTTTGAGGTCGAGATGTTTTATATTGTTAACAAGTTTCTCCGTTTTGACGCTTCCTTGAGCATCAACAGCTGGGAATATGAAGGGGATGTACGGGCCCGCTATCGTCCGGAGGACCAGTCCTCGGATCCGGTGGAGTACAACCTGTATATCGATGGATTGAAGGTGGGTGACGCGCCTCAGACGCAGTTTGCCTTTATCACCACATTCACGCCCAACACGAGCTTCCGCATGCAGTTTGTGGGCCGTTACTATGCCGACCATTTCGCCAACTTCGATCCTCTTGGCCGCACTGATCCGACGGACCGGACCCAGAGTTGGGAAGTGCCGGAGGAGTGGGTCTGGGATCTGCACTTCTCGTACGTCCTGGCCTCGAAGAGCGCCTATGACCTCAGCGTTTTCCTGCATGTTCTTAATCTGACGGACAAGGTCTACATCCAAGACGCCACCGACAATGACGCTTTCAACAGCTTTGACGGTGACCACGACGCGGACGATGCCGCCGTCTTTTTTGCTCCTCCCCGCCGCTTCAATCTCGGCGCCTCCCTCCGCTTCTAGAGGGACCGGGTGGTTTTTCCTCAAAAGGCGGTTGCTTCGGCAGCCGCCTTTTTTGTTGAGCGCTGGCGGGTGACCTTCTACTTTACGAAAATGCAACAAAGTTACGAGGTGCTGGTCGTGGGCAGTGGTATCGCCGGGCTGAGTTTTGCCCGTGAGGCCGCCGACAATGGGGCGCGGGTCTGTATCCTCACCAAGAAAGAGCGTGCCGAAAGCAGCACCAATTACGCTCAGGGTGGCATTGCCGCGGTCACCTCTCAGAGCGATGATTTTGAGCTGCATGTTGCCGATACCCTCACGGCTGGAGATGGACTCTGCCATGAAGAGGTGGTGCGCACCATTGTCCGGGAAGGACCAGATCGTATTCAGGAGCTGGCGGAATTGGGCGTGGCTTTTTCGCATCTGGATGACGGGCGGGTTTCCCTGCACCGTGAAGGAGGACACTCCAAGCGGCGGATCCTCCATGTCAAAGACCTGACTGGGAAAGCCATTGAGGAGGCCTTGTTGCGGTCGGTAGAGGCCCATCCCCGCATCACTCTTCTCGAACACGTTCACGCCATTGATTTGATTACGAATCGCAAGCTGGCCTTGCGCGGGTACCCTTTTGAGGCCGATCCAGTCCGGGTGCTTGGACTATATGGCTTGGATTCCCGCATCGGTAGGGTTATCACTTTCACGGCACCCGTGGTGATGCTCTGTGCGGGGGGTGTGGGCCAGGTCTATCTCTACACCACCAATCCATCGATCGCCACGGGTGACGGTATCGCCATGGCGGCCCGGGCCGGAGCGACCATCGCCAACATGGAGTGCATCCAATTTCATCCAACGGCGCTGTATGCGAACGACGAGAACCGTTTTCTCATCAGCGAGGCGGTCCGCGGGGAGGGCGGTGTTCTTCTGGATGCCGATCACAAGCCGTTTATGGCGGCTTATGATGAGCGGGCGGACCTTGCACCGCGGGATATTGTGGCGCGCGCGATTGACCGCGAGATGAAACGATCCGGGGCCAAGCACGTGTGGCTGGACATTAGCCATAAGCCGGAGGCCTTCATCCGGGAACGGTTTCCAACCATTTCCGAACGCTGTCTCAAGGTGGGAATCGATATGGCGAAATCGCCGATTCCAGTTGTCCCGGCGATGCATTACCTGTGCGGGGGCATTCGTACGAATTTGCAGGCCGAGACGGAAATCCAAGGGCTCTATGCCTGTGGAGAATCGGCTTGCACGGGCCTGCATGGAGCCAACCGATTGGCCAGTAACAGCTTGTTGGAGGCGGTGGTGATGGCGCACCGGGGAGCTGCATCGGTGAAACCGTTTCTCCAACGCACTCCGCCCATTGATTGGGCCGCCATCCCCGACTGGGTTGACGGCGACCTTCAAGATAGCGATGAGCGCGTCATTCTCAGCCATAACTGGGATGAGGTCCGGCGCATTCTATGGGATTATGTTGGCATTGTCCGGACCACCAAACGTCTCCTGCGCGCTCAGGCGCGGATTCAGAACCTGCAACGCGAGATTCAGGACTACTACTGGAATTTCAAGGTTGAACCGGCCCTCTTGGAATTACGCAACCTCGTGACCATTGCGGAAATGATCATCGCGTGTGCATTGCAGCGCAAAGAGAGCCGCGGACTACACTACACGCTGGATTATCCCGACAAGCTCCCGACCCCTGTGGACACCCTCTGGCAGAGCGGTTTTGCGGTCACCTATGGGGCTGTCAATGGGCGCACCGGCGCCTCGCCCAAACTCGGTTTCCTTGACTAGGGGCGGTGCCTGTCACCAGTTTGCAGCCACCAGTTTGGCAGAGTGATTTGCGGTGTCTGTCACCAGTTTGTGGGCCTTCAGATGTCGGCCCTCAGGTGTCTGTCACCGCTTGTCTGTCACCACTTGGCAGAGCGGTTTGCGGGTGTCTGTCACCACTTGGCATGTCACCACTTGGCAGCGGGTGTCTGTCACCGGTTCGCAGGTGTCTGTCACCGGTTTTGGAATAAACGCTTGAAGTGAACATTTGAACACTATTTAGGGGAGGGAGGATGGTGCCGAGTTTGGGGAATTACAGTGCGTACACGTTTCATGGGTCGGTTTGGCGAGTGGAGGAGCTTGTAAGAGCGGCGTGTGGATTGGGGTACGGGGCGGTTGGCCTTGCGGATGTGGGGGGATTTTATGGGGGTGTGGAGTTATCGCGGGCGTGCGAAGGGGCGGGGGTGGTGTTCGTGCTGGGGATGCGGTTGCGGGTGCGTAATTTTGCGCCAGGCTGGCTACAGTTCACGGTGCGGGACGGGCTTGGCTACAGGGAGCTATGTGGATTGGTGAGCGGTGCCTGTGGTGGAGAGATTGATTTGGAAGATGTGGCAGCCCTTCAGGGCGAGGCGGGCGGAAGCATCTGGCTGTCGTGTCCGATTCGATTGGAAGCGGACTATCTTGGGCGTGGAGGGGTCTTTGGGCGTTGGCAAGGGGCGGTGGAACCCCTGCTCGAGGCGGGCTGGTCAAATTTCTGGATTGAGCTTGGATGGCACAGTCCGGCCGAACATTTGCTTCAGCGGCGGGTGTACGCGGATTTGTCGGGACGAGGGTGGGAGCGTTGGGTGTTGATGACAGGGGCGCGGTATGCAGAGGGCGGGGAGGGGGAGCGGCTTTTCGAGTTGACCCAATCGATTGGGACCTTGACGCGGGTTGGGCAGCGGCATCCGGACAAGGTAAGTGGCGGGGGATATTTTCTGATGGAGGCGGATAAGTGGAAGGGGCGTTTTCAGAAGGTTCCGGGGGTACTCGAGAGCACGCGGGCATTTGTCCGGGGGTGCCGGTTTGAGTACCGTTATGGGCGGTTACACTTGCCAAATCCGCTGAGGGCTTCGGGCGGTGCGCTGCGGGATAGGGAGGCGGAGGACAGGCTGCTGCGTTGGAAATGCCTGCGAGGATTGGTGAAGCGGTATGGGGAAGCCTACCCGTGGAGGGAGAAGCCATCCCGGGCGGCGCTGTTGGAACGGCTTGAGCGAGAGCTGGAGATCGTTTCCCAAACGGGTTATGCTGGGTACTTTCTCGTTTTTGCGGAGGTGGTGGACTATTGTCGGCGCCGGAACATTCCGCTTTTGGCCCGAGGCAGTGCGGCGGGGAGTCTGATCTGTCATTGTCTTGGGGTTTCGAATGTCTGTCCGTTTCGATTTGCCCTGAGCTTTGAGCGGTTTCTCAACCGGGAGCGTCTGAGGCATCGCAAGCTGCCGGACATCGACCTTGATTTGCCGTGGGATCGTCGCGAGGAGGTGATGAAATGGATATACGGGCGTTACGGAGAAGACCGGGTGGCGATGATCGGGGGCTTTGCCCATTACCAGGGCCGTTCGGCGGTGGTGGAAGTGGCGAAGGCGCTTGGCGTTGCGGCCCATGAGGCGCATGCTTGGAGTAAACGCCTTCCCCATGGATCGCTGCAACGATATCTTGGGGACATGGAGGGCCATGTTGAAGCCAGCGCGGCGCTGAAGGATGATCGATTCCTCGCGGTCCTGCGCGCGGCGGAGGCCTTGGAGGGATTGCCACGCCATCCGATGATGCATCCCTGTGGCATGGTGATTGCGGACCGGCCGATCGTGGAGTTCAGCCCGGTGCAAAGGAGTGCGAATGGATTCAGGATGACCCAGTTGGCAATGGAACCGGTCGAGGAGCTTGGACTGTTGAAGCTCGATTTGTTGGGGCAAGCCGGTTTGAGTGTGATCCGCGATTGTCTCGATAATCTTTTGCAGGAGGGGCTGGTGGAGCCCTTTACGTCGTCCGGCTGCGGGCCCTTGGAAGGATTTTTCAAGACCGTTGATTATGCCGAGGCGTCGATATTTGAGATGATCCGGGCTGGTGGCGCGCGCGGGGTGTTTCACATTGAGTCACCAGCGATGACGAGTCTGCTGCGCCTGTGCCGTTGTGCGGACATCGACTGTCTGGTGGCGACGGTGTCCCTGATTCGTCCCGGTGCGGCGAATGAGGATAAGAAGACCCGGTTTGCGCGACGCTATCTTGGGCTGGAGGCCCCGGTGTACGCCCATCCCGTTCTTGAGGAAATTCTGCGGGACAGTTTTGGGCTGATGATTTACGAGGAGCATATTTTGTTGGTGGCGCATCGGTTCGCAGGCATGGATCTGGGCAAGGCAGACCAACTCCGGCGGGTGTTGATCAAGAAATCCGATGGGGCGGATCTGGAATCTTTGGCGGTTCTTTTTGCGGCCACAGCGCGTCGGAACGGGCGTGGAGAGAGTGAGATCAAACGCGTCTGGAAAGAATTGCTCGATTTTTCCGGATTCATGTTCAACAAGGCGCATGGGGCGGCCTACGCGGTGGAGGCCTATCACGGATGTTGGTTGAAATCCCGTTGGCCGCTGGTGTTTTTGGCGGCGGTTTTGAACAACGAACGTGGGTTCTACCGGCCCCTTGTCTACGTGATGGAGGTACTCCGGCATGGAGGGTGTCTCGAGTTACCCGATATACAGGAGAAGCAGCATGGCTGGCACGTGAAGGGTCAAGCGGTACGGATTCCGGTGAGGCAGGTCAAGGGACTGGGGGCCGGTTTTCAGGACCGGCTTCGGTCGAGTCGTGCGGAGGGGCCTTTCCGGACCTGGGCGGACTTTTTGCGGCGGGCTCGCCCAAGTCGCGCGGAGGCGCTGGCCTTGGCCCGGGTGGGGGCTTTGCGCTGTTTTTGGAGGAATCGCCACGAGGCGGTGTGGGAGGCAGGGCGCATTGCGTCGCGAGGCGGGACGGAGATGGAGCTCTTTGAGGCGGGCAGCGAACGGGTGGCCCATTCATTGTCGGAAATGTCGGATGAGGCCTGTGCGATGGCGGAGGCGGAGCTATTGGGATTTCCCGTGACGCTGACCCCGTGGGCTCTCTGGATGGCAGAGGTGGACCGAGCGGGAGCGGTGCCGCTGGCGGAATTGGAGCAGCAAGTCGGTCGGGTGGTACGGGTGGCGGGCATACAAGTCTGCCAGCGGCTTCATCGCACCCTTGGGGGCAAGTTGATGAAATTCGTTTCCCTCGCGGATGAATCAGGAATAGCGGAGATGTGTCTCTTTCCAGACGAGTATCGTCGCCATGGGTGGTATTTGTCACAACACGCGGCGATTTGCGCGCGCGTCTCGGTGGAGTGGGATGATACCCAAAGCGGTCTCAGTCTCAGGGTAGAGGACGTGTTGGAGGCGTGACCGGAGAGGAGGTTTCCGGGTGAATAAAGGCCTCAAAAACCGCTTTGGCAATGGGGGCGGCGGTTGATCCACCCCCGTAGTTGGTTTCCTCCTGCGGAACGCCCTCGACCAGGACAGCCACGGCAATGCGCGGGTTTTGGACAGGCGCATAGCCGACAAACCAAGCGAGGGTGGTGGGCTGGCCGTCTTTACGCACCTGCGCGGTGCCCGTTTTGCCGGCGACCGGGAGTGCCGGGCCGCCCGCCAGTCGCGCCGTGCCACGTTCCCCTGCAAGCCGCATTCCCTCCTTGATTAGACCGATTGCCTCCCGGCCAAGGGCAATGGGTTCACCAACTGGGTCAGGCCGTTGTGCATGCAGGAGGGTGGGCGGAATGAAGTAGGTCTCGTTGGCCAGGGAAGCAGCGAAAGTGGCCATTTGCAGAGGAGTTAGGAGGAGGAAGCCCTGACCGATGGAGAGGTTGGCGGTATCCCCTTCAAACCAGCTTTCCCCGTAGAAACGGGCAGCTTTCCATTCCGGATCGGGGACCAGCATGCGGTTGGTTTCGCCCGGCAATTCGATCCCTGTGGGTTGGTCAAGATGAAAGCGGCGGGCCTCATTGGCGATGTTCCAGACCCCGGTGGCGATGCCACGGTTATAGAAAAAGACGTTGCAGCTGTCACAGATGGCCTCGACCAGTGATTCCGTGCCATGTCCGGATCTTCGGTGACAATGGAAGACCCGCCTGCCGACGAGGTGGTAGCCTTCGCAATAGATGGTGGTGTCGGCGGCAATCTCACCGGCCCGGAGGCCGGCCACGGCGGTGACCAACTTGAAGGTTGAACCCGGCGGGTAGAGCCCTTGAGTTGCTCGATTGAGCCATGCTCCTTTTTCCCGGATGACCTGGTCGGTGGCGAAGGTCAATTTTGGGGACAAGTCATTCAGGTTGTAGGTTGGGGTACTGGCCAAGGCCAGCACCTCTCCGGTCCCGATTTCGATGGCGACGACGGCGCCGGTTTTGTCGCCGAGGGCTCTCTCGGCGGCGAGTTGGATGTCAATGTCCAGCGAGAGGGTGAGGTCCTTTCCCTTGGCGGGCAGTTCATTGACGACCCGTTCGTATTGAAAACCACTTGGGTCGACGGTCCATATTTCGCCTCCGGTTTTCCCTTGGAGCTGTTGATTAAACTGCTTTTCAATGCCGCTTCGTCCGATCTGGCCCTCATTGCGGAAGGTGAGCAGGTCGTCACCCGGAACGGTGCCTTCAGGAAACTCGGTGCTATCGGAGACAAATCCGAGCGTATGGGCAGCCGCTTCCCCATGGGGATACCAGCGTGCCGTTCCCGAAACGATCTGGATTGGGGAGTCCAGCGCAATGCGGCCGATGAGTCGCGCGTACTGTTCGCTGGAAAGGTCTTCCGCGAGAACAAAGGGGAGGAGCAAAGACTGCGAAAAGTGCCGCTCGATGTCCTTGGACTCCACTTCGATACTCGTTTGGAGGATGGCGTTGATGCGGTCCGTGTAGCGCTGGACGACGCGGCGCCGCGCCTCCGTGTTAAGGGTGAACCGGTCCGGCTTGAGGCCACGCTCGCGATTGAGGCGCACCATCTGATAATACTCATCGCGAAATTCCGTCCGCAATTCATTGAGGTAAACAACGGCGGAAAAGAGGGGACGGTTGCCCACCAAGAGGCGCCCTTCGCGGTCCTTTATGAGGCCTCTTGGGCCCGGCATCAGGATACGGCGGTAGTTTTGCCGTTCCTCGGCGGCGGCGAAGGTGTCCCC
>JBEAQI010000011.1:0-21578 GCA_041163965.1 Verrucomicrobiota bacterium
CCAACGACCCGTTGCTGATTGAAGCGGGGACGAAAACCCTGCCGCAGTGGCTGAAGGGACTCGGATATGCGACTGCTCACATTGGCAAATGGCATCTCGGGTACAGGGACAGCCCGTTCGAGAATCTCCTCGGGGAGATCAGCCCGGGGCCGAATGACGTGGGATTCGACTACCATTTCGGCGTACCAAACAACATGGATGATGTCCACAAGATCTACGTTGAAAACCGAACCATCTACGGCCTTCGGTCGGACAAAATCTCTCCATACGGGAAGAGTTTTTACGGAAAACAGTACACCGGATATGATGCCCCACAACGAAATGAGCCGGAGGTGATGGGGAATTTGACGGCCCGGGCCGTGCAGTGGATCGAGCAGCAAGAGGATGACAAACCATTCTTCCTCTACATCGGTGCCGTTGCCGTCCATCACCCCATCATGCCCTCGGAAAGGAAGAGGGGCACCAGCGAAGCGGGCGCTTATGGGGACTTTATCCATGACTTGGACGACTCCGTCGGCAAAGTGATGAAGGCATTGGAACGGCGTGGCCTTCTGGGCAACACTCTGTTTATTTTTACCAGTGACAATGGAGGGGACGTTCCGGAAGACCCCGCCCGTCCTGAGAGGCAGGCACAGGATGCCGGCTTGGAAATCAACGGAACCCTGCGGGGCGACAAGCACACCATTTATGAGGGCGGCCTTCGGGTCCCCTTGATTATTTCGTGGCCCGGGGCCATTGCCAGCGGCAGCAGTGAAACCCTCGTGACCACCGCGGACTTCTTCGCCACTATCGTCGATATCACCTCCGCTGATAGACCACCTCGGGAACTGGCACCGGACAGCTATTCGTTTGCGGAAGTGCTCCGGAACACGAATGCAACCGCGACACGCCCGCACGCGGTGTTCCGCGATGTCTTTGGCCGAAAAGCGGTCCGCTTCGGGCCATGGAAATATATCGACAATTACTTCCCAAACCAGGGAAAGCGAAAAGGGTTATGGGAACTGTATCATCTTGAAGATGACCCGTCGGAAGAGGTCGACCTGAGCGATGCCATGCCGGAGAGGGTCGAGCAAGGGCAACAGCTGCTGCAAACGATTCTGCAGGGGTCTCCCCTCCCCTCCTAAAAGGCATCCTACGCACCGTGCGATCCCTCCCTTCTGTATCGGGAAGACACGACTGCGGATTGACCCGTCCGTGAGAGGCGCAATCGGGTACCCAATATCACCTACACGGAAACGGTAAACTGGAGCGGATGAAGAGATTGCCCGAATTCGCTCAAAGGAGGCGAACCTTCAGAACGTTGTCGCAACACTGTAGAGATCTCCGGCAATTCGGATCCCCCCGCGCCCACCGTCAATCAACTCAATCGGCAGCGTTCGCACTTCAAATCGTGCCGAGCTGCTGCCCAGGGTCGTGGTCGTCGAGCGCGTCACTCCCGGACTCGTCGCCAGGGCCGATGAGGCCACCTTGTAGAAGGTGATGCGCGCGCCTTCAATCTGGTAACAGCCATCCTCGGCATAGGAGGAATAAGCACTGCTTCGATGCAACGAATAGCTACCATCAAGGTTCAGCCACAACCGCTCCGTAGCCGCGCCCGAAGAAGATAACCAGAAATAGACCAAACCCGGCCGGATTCCTCCCAGCCCCCCACAGGCTTCCCGCCAGTCATCCGCCTCCTCAACAAACTCCCCTGCCTCAGACTCAGGTTCGGCATAAACCGGTCCTTCAGGCGTCTCTGGCTCCCGCTCAGGCAGCACCAAATCAGGGACCGCAGGATATGGAGTGGAATGCTCACCAGAAACCGGAAAATGGCCCGCATCCGGCACCGGTACGCTGTAGGTATCCGGCAGCGGAACATGGCCCGTATCCGGCACCGGGTCATAACCGCTATCCGGCATGGGGACGCTGAATGTATCCGGCAGCGGCACATGGCCCGCATCCGGCACCGGCACGCTAAACGCATCCGGCACCGGTACCAGAGAGTGTTGCGGGCCGCTCGACGGGGCTGTTCGTGGAACTCCTGGCAGCGAAAGGTCCGCTTCTCCTGGTATTTCTCCCATCCCAAACCTCCCTTGGACGGGAGGGGAAGCGCGTTCGCCCGGAATCAGAACAATCTGCGAAAACCCAGGCCGCAGGATACGCAAATGAAGAGGCCACCGGCTCTCAAGCAATTCCAGTGTCACTGGCACAGACAGGGTGATAGGCCGACCTGAGGTAACCCCCTTCATCGCAATCACCTCATCCCCGGGGCGGATGCCGGCCCGTTCCGCGGCACTGTCTGCTTCAACCGCGGTCACCTTGATCACTTGACCCGCCCCAGAAGCTTCTCCCCATATCCCCCGCCATGGCTCAGCGTTTAACAGGACACTCGATGTTAGCACAATGGCCAATGTGGCGGCCAAGGGGTTTCTCCGCCGTGCCCTTGTAAAGAAGACCACCAGAAAGCCTGCTTTGCCAGCACCCATATTTGCTTCGAATGACACACATTTAATGCATCCCTTGTTGCCGTCAAATCCTAATTTTTCCAAATTCAAGGCGCCGGTCGGCTTTAGGCTGGGACAAAAGGTGACCCATCCCCGACTGTTTTTGACACAGGATCCACCGGCCCAACCGAAATCAAAGGACACGAAAAATCTCTCTCCACGAACCTCGAAACGTCTTATGCCAAAAGTGTCCCTGACATGGTCCAGGACCGTGGCGCCGTGCAACAGGGTGGCAGCAGCCTCGTACAACTCAGGCCGGTCCAAATCCCAGAGCGTGTAATTCGCCAACTGATCACGGAACTCAATTGCATGGACGTCAATTTGTTTAGGGCCCACTTACACCTCAGTAGTCACTTCCTGCATGCAGCCTGCATTACTCATGATGCGAGTCCGAGGGAAAGCTGCCACGGATAGTCACAAACCCGAGACGGCCTTGGAAAGCTGTAGAGGCTGATGCCGCTCTATCCCCCCACTCGCTGCTTCCCACCTGCAGGCCGGACGTTGGATCGGTCTTGAAAGGTTTGCCAAGGCGCCCATCGACCCGACGGTCGTCGATGCTCAACCGAGCCCGTCCATTGGCAGCGATGCTACCGCGTATCGTGAACGGCGCACGCGGCAATCCAGCCAATGTCATTGAACTGGCTTCCCCGTCATTTCGCATCGTCAGACGCAGGCAGTCGTTCTCCATCGAAAGCGCGTACCCGTCAGAAGCGCTTCCCTGTTGGAGCAGCACGCCCTCAAATGGCCCCTCCAGCACGCGCAAGGCAAAACTGACTTCGTGACCCTTCAACAATGGACTCTTCTCCACCGGAAGGGTCTCTCCCTCTTTCAAGTCGAGGGCCACTTGCCCATCGTCCAGATCCATCCAGCCACCCAGAGGCAAGACCTTGGAGCGGGTCGCCCACGCATGCCACTCCGCCGCCAACTCAGCCGCAACACGCGGATAGGTCGACACAAGATTACGCATCTCCCCGCGATCTTGATCGAGATCATACAATTCCCAGCTTTCGGCATCGAGGGCCACCAGCTTCCATTGTCCGCGCCTCACCGCACGGTTGCCCTCGTGTTCCCAAAACAAGGAACGCTCCGCCAATCCACTGGACCGGCCAGTCATCACATTCAGCAGGGAGGTGCCCTCCAATGACTGCAAGGGGATGCCGCGGCGCTGAACAGGATAACGCACACTCGCCGCCTCCAGACAGGTCGACATAATATCAATCAAATGGGCAGGTTCCCGAACCAGTCGGTCCCCATTTCCTTCCCCCAAACGGGCCGGCCAGTGAACAATGAGGGGACTGCTGATACCTCCCTCATGGACATAATGTTTGTACTTGCGAAAGGGTGCATTGGAGACGTTCGCCCAATTCTCCTTGTAAGCCGTGTAGGTGTCGTCGGGACCAGGCATCACCTCCGGACCCATCCGTACCGGGCGCCCATCGCGCGTCTGAAGGGGCCGGTAGCTTCTCTGCAACTCATCACTCCCCATCGGCTCGTACGGAGTCGTGCGGGTTGTCTCCGCCCCAAACCAGTCCTCACTACACGCGCCATTGTCCTGAAGATAAAATACAAGGGTGTTGTCGGCCTGACCGGTCTGCTCAAGAAACGCCATGATCTGCCCAATCCCCTTGTCCATCCGCGTCACCATCGCCGCATAGGCCTCCATCAAGGCTGCCTCAACCGCCTTGTTACCGACGCCGTTCCAGTCCCCAATCGGGTCGTCGATAGTAGAGACCTCGGGTATCAAGCCCAACTGCCTCAACCGCTCCACCCGGCGCGCGTGCACCACCGCGTAACCGGCATCATACTCGCCCGCATAGGCCCGCATCTCTTCCTCAGGGACATGCAGCGGCCAATGGGCCGCGGTATAGGACAAATAAAGGAAAAAAGGACGCTGCTGCGCGCCCGCTTCGTGATCCCGCAAAAACATCAGGGCGTTGTCGGTGATGGCATCGGTGTAATAAAACGTCTCCGGCTGATATGCGGTGTCATTTTCGGGTGTGATCAAGGTCTCCTGCCGACACAAGGTCGAGGGATCCCAGAAACTTCCAGAACCGGCAATCGTGCCATAGAAGCGTTCAAACCCGCGCCGTATCGGCCAATGTTCAAGGTCCGTCGTGGGATCATAGCGGCGGGGCGCGAGATGCCATTTTCCTGCCATGTACGTCCCATAGCCTGCTTCACGAAGCACCTCCGCCATGGTGATGGAATCGGGAACCAGACGGTCCCCATAGCCGGGATGAATGGTCGGGTAAATCAAATGGCCAACACCGGCTTGGTGGGGATACAGCCCGGTCAACAAACTGGCACGCGAGGGACAGCAGCGGGCCGAGTTGTAGAATTGGGTGAACTGGCGTCCCTCCCGTGCCAAACGATCAAGCTCGGGGGTCCGGATCTCCCCGCCATAGGCACCGATGTCGGAATACCCCATATCGTCGGACAGAATGACGATGATATTGGGGCGATCCGCCGACAAGGACAGCGTTGAAAACAAGAAAGCCCCCAGCATCAGGAGGAAAACCGGAGCAAATGCGTGGGATTTCATATCTTTGGCAATTTATTGGATTCGTATTGTGCTGCCAGCTGGATCCATGCAGAGGTCTGATAACTCCAAGCCCATGGCCATGCGCTCCGCACCGTCGACATCCAGCCATGCGTTTCGTGCCATAGCCAGAGCCCACCGGTCTCGGCATCGTAAAGGGAACGGTCGCACCACATCCAACCCACACCGTACCCATAGAACCATGGCTCATAAAGGCGAAACAGGGTCGTCTGCCCATATTGTATGTAGTCGGGAAAGTACGGAACAGGCGTCCCGGGAATAACACTCTCCTGCAGACGAAAATCGCCCCCCACGATCTTGTGATCCGCCACAAAGGTGTCGGAAGGAATCATCTCCACCTGCTCAACACTGGCCGCAGAGAGGGACTCGGGGGCCAGCACGAAGGACTGGACGGCCCGCAACTGGTTAAATGGATAAAAGATATAATCGAGCCGTCCGCGTCCACGGTCGGGAGCGGGATGCCAGGTCCAGGTATGCGGAGCATCGAAATGAGGGGGCGACAAATCCGTCAATTCTCCGAACCCCGCCACCAACTCCGCACGCCGTCCGCTGCCATCAGGAAAGATCCCCGTCCGCATCGATATCAACTCGGGGGTCGTCGTCCCGGTATTGAAATCTCCCACCAGCAACAGCGGAGTCTCATCCGTCAGGATCCCCTCTCGCCTCGCACTCACAATCCAGCCAAGAAAAGCGGCCGTCTCCTCGACCCGCCCAGGCTCACCATCGCTGAAAGCCGGTGTATGGGCGTTGAGCATGATCGCGTTTACACCCCACACGGACTGCATGTTGATTTCGATAAATAAATTGTTGTCAACCGACCAACTCCGCAGAATCGGAAACAGGCTGGCCGTCACGCAGTCATGCTTCTTGGCCGTGAACCAGAACTTGCCCGGTGGCGCGGGGATCCATTCCTGCAGAAAATTCCTCACCCATGTCGTGGAAGCGCCATACAGCTCCTGGAAATGAATGATGTCGGGATTGAGAGCCTTCAACTGACGTCCGAATGCACCATCGTCCTTCTCCGGCGCGTATGGGCCATCCTGATACACATTCCAGCTGATGATCCTGACATCGTCGGGGTGCACCTTTTTCCACTGGTTGTTGATCCGCCGATGCGACTGCCGATTGGGAATCGCTATCGAATAGGCCGTGAAATCATCGGGAAGAAAGTCGCCGACATTGTTGGCGCGAAAGAATAGCTTCGCCATGACGGCGTTTCCGCTGCCACGCCCGAAATGGGCCAAGGGTATGCAAAACTCGTACTGGGTGGAGGGCTCAATCGGAGCCCCGGCCGAGATGAAAGTTCCCTTCCCTAAAGCAAGTGTCCTTCCCGAGTCATAAAAAATACCACTCCCAAATCCGCCGGAAAAATCCCAGACAAAATCAGCCCCAACCACCCCGAACGGCAACCCGGTCTGGGCGTCGCCATCCGTGTCGACATACAATTTAATACTGGACGCGCGCCAATCAATCGCCTGTGCCGTCCTCACGTAAAAGAAGACCTCATGCTCCCCCACATGGTACTTGAGGGCGGTGAAATCGATTCCGCCTTGGGAGGCGTCGCCAGTCGGGTCAATGGTCCCTGCGACGTCCGCCCAATCCTCAAAGGCCCCATCAATCACAGGGCTCGCCGTGCTCGCCATCGAGATCGCGAATTGGGCAAAAATAGTGAGGCCGAGGGATCGGATACGTTTCATTTTGGTCAGTTGCTCCACTGGTTGCATAGGCCGAATATCAAGGAAGGAGACGGGACTCCACGGTGTACAAGGCGTTGGAAGCAGAAGCCTCCAGCGAAAATAAAGCGCCGCCGCGTTCGTCGCGTTCAGGAATGAGGGCGTTCAAAGGGGTAAAGCCAGCCCCACCCCACTCCATGGACGAGAGTCGGTAAACCCTTCCATCCATCAATGGGCCAAACCGAAGCGCCATCTGCCCGTTTGTATTGAACTCCAGGCTGAACCGGGGCTTGACCGTCCCGCGAGTGGGATCCGTCCCCCACATGTATTCGGCCAAATTGGAATAACCATCGCCATCCGGATCCGCGGCCCCATCAGTGAGGTAAGGTCCAAAAAAATGCTGCCCCCACCAAGCAGGGGGCATTTCGTCCGTTTCATTGCGTCCCTCGGGTACGGTAATCAGGGGGGTCATCCATTGCTCACCGTCACGCTCCGCGACGAGCCGAATGCGGCGTCCGCTCTCTCGGTCGGGACCAACCATGAAATGGGCCCCATGAGCGCTGCTTTCCTCGTCCGTAAAACGCAAAACCTCGCCCTCCGGTCCTGACGCTTTAACCGCGTAGGAGGAAACGGCTTCGGGTGTCGTCCATGTCAGGATGGCCTCGCGGTCAGAGGCGGAAATCCGGACAGTCTCAAAAAACGGATAGGAGGAGGACTCGGCCTCCATCACTCCCAGTCCGATTGGAACGTAGCGCTCCTCGCCGCCGGAGGGGATACTGAGCAATGTGTTCTCGCCACCGATCCGCGCCGCAAGGGCGGATGAACCGCCCCCGTCCAGTTCAAGCCCTTCTTCAGCACCTAAGTGCAGCAGCAACCGCGCCACCGCGTGGAGGCTCATCCCCTCCGCACGGCCCGCCATCCGACCCTCCACAAGGACCAGCACGATCCGCTGCTGGTCCTCGGCCACCCCCACCGCACTCCGGGGATGCCGGTCGTTCCAATGAGCCGTGTTCGCCGACGCTGCAAGGCCCCGGATCACCAGATGCGCAGAGCCGGCCACCGCCGTCTCAATCTCGCGGGCAGCATCCGTCAAACCGGCCCCAGTTATGCGCCAAAGAACCGTCAACTCCTCTCCCGGCAACATGCCGCGCAAAAACTCGCGCATCGTCCCCGATCCGACCAGGACAGCTTCCTCCGATCCAATATCGACCGAGCTCATCTCGTCGCGAACCTGCCGCACCACGCACCGCATCCCCATCAACCCCGCCGTCGTTCCCACCGCTTCGGGAGCCGCTCTTTCCACCACCACCTCGGTCAGCGGCAACCCGTTCGCAAAAGCTGCTGTGCTCCCGGGACTGCGCGTCCATGGCGGAGCATACAAATGCAGGGAATTTTCCGCAATCGTGTTCCCGTTCACGGAATTGATGACCGGAGCGGCGCCAGCATGGCTGCATAACACCACCGTCGTGAAATTTCCGATACGCAGTTGCTTGTCCCGCGTGAAAACCAAAACGGTCCGGTTGCCTGCCGCCGTGCGCAGCAGTTCCTGTCCGTCAATCGACAGGCCAAAGGGGGTCTGGGTCGCCCCGATATCAAAAAATGAGGCGTTGATTGCCAGACTGGCGCCACTGTCCTCGAGAAGCTGACTCACCGTTGATCGGGCATGATATTGATTCGGGCCGATGGCCAACCGCGCGCCCCGCAAAAGTTTGAGATTCAGGTTCGGCTGCGCCAGATCCACCGTCACCACGTGCAACACTTGCGGCAAGCCGTCATGGGTCCCGGTAACCCGCCGCCAGACCATCCCGGCATCGAGTTCCACCACCTCAATCTGCTCGTCCTGAAGAAAGCCGCTCGGATCGCCGAACGGGGTCGCCCGCGTCTCCCAGCCGCATAGCGAGACCACGCACCATATCGCAATGAAAGGGATTCGGCGGATCGTCATTTTTGCAAAAAGGCGCCCATACGGGTTGAAGCCGTATGGGCGCCGCATCGAATCAGACAATAACCACTAATTGGCGCCCAGATTGACCCACTGGCCGTCGCCGTAGGCATAGGCCCATGGCCAGAACACACTGTTCAGACCAAACCATTGGTTGGCGGTGAAGTCGTAGGCGAACAGGAAACTGTCCATATTGCCAAAAACGTACCAGTAGGAATTGGTCGCATAGACATAGATATAGGGGAACCAGACATTCACCATGTAACCAAGCGGTTCCGCTTGGAGGATTCCCTCCGGCGTCACCTGCGCCACACCCGGAAAGGACCGGCTCAGACCGAAGTATCCGGCATTGTAGCCCGCAAACGGGGTCTCGCTGGCGGTCTTACCTGGGCTCATCGGCGCGAAGGTCGATGAAACCGCAAAGTGCAGCGACGGTGTACCGGTCCCTTCAGGTGACAAGACCACCGAACTGCCCTGATTGGTAAGGCCACTGGTCAGCTCCAACCGCGTGATCACGAATTCGTGCTCGTTGCGCAGCTCAATGGCCATCTCAGGCGCGTTCGCGGGGATATTCACCCCGTTGGGATTCGCCCCGCCGGAGGCCGTCATCGCCGTCTGCACCCAAGCGTTGCCAAAGTTGGACGGAATCAGACTGGCGTTCGGTATGGTGTTTTCTGCATTTGCGGGATCGGTCACCGTGGCCCCGCCTCCCAGAATCACAATCGCGCCCTGACCGGCCACAATCGTCCCAGAAGGAAATACGTGCGCCAGCGTGTTGCCGGAAATGTCCTGCAGCGGGCCGGCGTGCACCGACCAACCACTCATGTCCACCGGATAGTTGCCGAGATTCAAAATCTCAATGAACTGGTCATCACGGGCTTCCTCAGGCACCCCATTGAGATTGGTGTCCAGTCCGGTACCCACCACTTCGCCCAACAACTCGTTGATCGCGAAACTGAAGATGTTCGGCTCAACATCGGTCACCGTCAAAGTGGCCAACGCGGGGAGAATATCGTCCCCTGAAGTTGCCACCACTTTCACCAGCTTATCGCCATCAAGAATGGCGTCGTTGAATGGAACAATCTGGAACGTGGCAGAGCTTTGTCCCTCCGCGATCGTCAGCATCGTCTCAGCGAGGTTGATCTCGTCCGCCACCAGAACTCCGTCCTGCAAACGCATCCCGTCGCTGTTGATGTCAATCTCAAGACCGCCAGCGGGGGCCGCTGAACTCAAGGTCACCGTCCCCGTCAACGCACTTCCGTTTTCCGCCACCTGCGAAGCGGACAAAGCCAGCGACAAGGTATTCGCAAAGGTCGCGTAGGTGTCGCCGTTGGGACGCGTTCCAGGGGAAAAGACCCCGCTGGCCCCGGCTATCACGGCATGCGATTCGAAGGGAGTATCCATCGTGTCGCCACGATGATAAGAACTGAGCGGCTCTTGCGCCCAGGTAGCATCGTAGGTGATGTTCTCGATCACCTGGCCATAACTGGCCGCAAATGTGATGGTGTCCCCAGTGTTGTTCAATCCAAAGTTGCCCTGCGAAGCAACCTGCACCTGGGCCCCACCAAACACCCCAACAGGATTGCCGCCCGCGAAGACAACGATGGAACGCAGCGGTTTCAAAATTGTGCCCTCTGGGAAAAAGTGGCGAATCGTCAGGGAATCCGCAATCGTGTATCCGGAAAGGTCAACCGGTTCACTGCCAAAATTCACGATTTCAATGAATTCGTCCTGCGAGCCGTCGCGGATCCCGTCGCCGTTGATGTCACCAACCAAATCAGTCGGGAGCACTCCTGGTGGCGCAGCACACACTTCCGTGATCACAACGTTCGGCTGCGGCGTGGTGTTGTTGATGAAAAAGGTCACTTGCTCACGGCCCAATCCGGCTGAGGCAAAGGCCAACACCAACTTTTTCTGTCCACTGTACCGGTTGTCCTGCAAAATGTTAAATGGCACCGTCAGGGAGGTCTGTCCGGCCGGAATGGTCACGCTCTCGGGCAGGTCCGTCCCGACCCGAAGGGCATCGTCCAGCAGGAGCGTCACCAGATGGCCACCGGCTGGAGCGGGCTGCCCAACCGTCAGGCTCAACGTCGCTGGCGTTGTGCCACCCACAGCCGGTTCGTCATAGGTCTGGGCATCCAGACTGGCATTGAGATTGACCACGCTGGAATCACCGTAAACACGGATGTTGTCGAAGTAATATTGCTCCGCAATGGCATTGAGGTTTACCATGATCCGGGCCTGCAGCTTGTTGCCGGAGTCGAACAAGTCCCAGCGCCAGTCGCTGAAAGTCGTTGTCAGGCGGGGGTCATTGTCCGACACCACCGTTGCCTCGTTACCCTGAAAATAGCGGGCCGAGGTGTTCGTGCCGGTCGACCGAAAGCCGCCGACCACCTGCCACGGGCCGTCATCCACGCTGACTTCGAGGAAAAAGATGTTGTTGCCCTCAAACTCGGGGCCGCCCTCCGCCACCGCGATCTCGAAATACACATTGCCGACATCGCTGATATCCACCTCTGGGAACGTGATCCGCCCCTCGTTTGAGGAAAGGCCTTCCACGGTGCCAAAGTTGATCCCGCGACCACCCCAGATGTACTCGCCATCATAGGAACCGCCACTGGCACCAACCCCGTCGGACGGAATGATACGGCGCTCGAAGTAGCGGGAGTTGCTGGCGGTGGTGTTGCCATTCTCCACCGTGTAACGGGGAGGAGTGTCCAATGTGCCGTCGGTTTCAAAGCTTTCCTGGAATTTCAGGACAATGCTTTGAGCCGACAGGGAAATGCCACAAAACAGGGCAAGTGTGGTAGTGGTTAGATGTCGGATTTTCATGTTGCTATGCTTATTAGGGTTAAAGATTCCACTTGGCGCCGATGAAGAAAATCGGGCCCGTGTAGCGGACCAAAGTCGGCCGACTGGGGTCGCCTTGATATTGCTTGATGGGCTCGTTCGTCAGGTTCGTGAGCTCCGCGAAAATGTGCAGATTGGGCGTGACTTTCCAGCGGAGATTCAAGTCCAGCCGGGCATACTCGTCCACCCAGGTGTCCAACGCGTCAGCGGTCAGCCCCATGTAGATCGGGTTGGTCAACTCCTCCACCAGCAACCCGCCGCGCACACTTTGCAGGTACTTGCCGCGAATGTTGTAGCTGAGCCGGACAAACACTTTACGGGTCTCGTAGAAGATTGAGTAGTTCAAAGTCTTGTCAGGCTGCTTGAATAGGGACACCAACTCGCCAAGCCGCTCCTGGGTCGTTAGCCCGACTTCCGACTCCATGAATGCCACGTTGAAATTCATTCCGAAATCTCGCGCCCACTCACCGAGAAAATCAAAGTTGCGCTCAAAGGCGAGCTCCACCCCGCTCAGTTCTCCAGCACCGGAATTCACCATGCTGTTGAACGTCCAGATGTCGTTGTTGTTTCCGAGACTGTTGTACTTGAGGGCGTAAGGCCGGGTCTCCTCGCCAGGGTCCACCTGCCTGCGCTCCGCATAAATCGCCCCATCCAACTCCTTGTGGAAAACGGATACATTGAAGTAGCCGACATCCTCGAAATATTTTTGCAGGGAAATGTCATAGTTCGTCGATTCCATCGGCCGCAGTTCAAAATTGGGCAGCTGGATCGTCGTGCTGTACAACCCTCCACTCGATGAAATGCTGGGAATCTCCCGCGGCACCAAATCCGTGAACAAAGGCCGGGTGATCGTCTTCGTGCCGCTGATCCGTAGCACCCAGTCCTCTCCGAAGGTCTTCTTCAGATGCAGCGCCGGCAGCAGGTGGTCATACGTCTTGGTGGTTGTAATGGGTTGGGAATACACCTCCAAGGGCAGGAACCGCCATTGGCTGGGCCGAATGAAAGCCCCCGTCTCGGTCCGCGTCACGATCTGGTTGTTGGTGAACGTGTTCTCGGTCTCCTCCCAACGCACCCCCGCGATCAGGTCCCACCCCTTCCATTCGTAGGTCTGCATCAAATACCCGCCAGTGATGTTTTCCTCCGCCACATAATCCCTGAGCGTCGCATTTGAGACCTGAAACGTGATGTCGTCGTTTTTGGGGACACCCCAATCAAGACCGTAAGCCGCCGGATCCGCGAAAAAGGCCAGCATGCGATCATCGTCGAAAACCGGCCCGAATTGGTACGCGGGACCGTAGTCATACAGGAAGTCTTCTCCCTGTCCGCCATACAGATCCACATTCGAGAGCCTCAATTCATTGTTGGGATAAAGGGCCGGATCCAAGGTCTTCTCTCCCGTCAATCGGGTCCAGTCGCGGGTATACGTCTTTTCGCGGGCATCATGACTGCCTCCAATTTGGGTCGTCACCCGCACCGGACCGACGTCCATGGTGTAGCTGAGGTCAAGATCACCTCCCTGGCGAAGGTCCGTGCTGAAGTCCTTGTAGTTGAAATAGGTGCCAGTGGTGCGGCTGATATAAAAACTGGCAGGATCAAGGAAAAATTCGACCTGGTCCTCGGGAAGCATCAACCGGACCTCCTCCACTCGCTCACCGATCGTCGGAATGGTGTTCAAGGCACGCCCTCCAAACCGCGTTCCAAAGACCTCGTTCTCCTTGTCGGCCTCCGTCTCGTAGACCTTCCACTCCGCCCGCAAATAGGGAGTAAAACTATGCGAACCAGCTAACTGATGGGTCTCGATCTCGTCTTTCGTCGTGTCAAATTCAAAGACGCGCCCAATCGACGTGTCCCAATTCGACGAATACTCGTAGGTCCGCGTCTCTTCGTTGAAGACCACCTCCCCCAACTGCTGCGCCTCGGACAAGAAGAGAGCCGCCCGGGTGTCCGTGGTCGCATTAATACGCGACGCCACCTCCGGGGCCGCCGGATCGTACCCCAGCTCAATCGCCAATGGCGTTGTCAAGCGACGCAATCCGCGAAATGAAACAGGCGCCAGCGAGGCCGACAACGTTGCGCTCTGCAGAATCTCATCGTCATCAAACTTGTTATAACTCACCGAAGCACTGATGATGTGGCCAGGGGAAAGCAACAACTCCAGCTTCGTGCTCAGCCCAAGACGCTCTCGCCGGATCCGGTAATCATCCATGTTTGTGCTGTCCACAATGAAACCGCTCGGGGCCTGCAACAATGGGTAATCCGTCAATACCGACCACCCCAGACTCAAGGTGTCGGAACCGCGGTTGTCCTCGGATTGGTTGACCGAGACCTGAAACGCAATCGCCCGCTTCCCAATATTAAACACATCTCCAAACGTCAATGAGGCCCGCCAACTATCGTCATCCGATATGTCATACTGTCCATAGGCGGCCTCCACCGATGCAAACCTTTCCCCGCGGTCCAAGGCACTGCGGGTATTCAGATTCACATGCCCCCCAACAAGGCCCCCTTTCTGGCTCGGCATCCACGTGTTTTTCACCTCGATCGACTCCAACTGGTCCACCGTGATGATGTTCAATCCGATCGATCGCCCGTTTTCCTCCGGCGTTGCCAGCTCCACCCCATCAATCGTCACCGTGCTCCACGTCGGATTTGATCCGCGAATGATCAGAAACTTGCCTTCGCCCTGGCTGTCCTCCACCGCCACTCCGGGCAACCGCTGCAACGCCTCCGCCGCGTTACGGTCCACAAATTGGCCAAAAGCGTCCGATGACACAACGTTCTGCAGCGTGCTTGAGGTTCGCTGCTGATTCAAGGCCTTCGCCGCTCCCACCAACGACCCCGTCACCGTGAAAGCCTCCAATTCAAACACATCGGAATCTCCCAACCGCAGTTCCAAATCCATCACCGTATCGGTTTCCAATACCACCCGACGCTCCAACGGTGGATACCCCACCGCCGAGACCCGCACCGTGAACTCTCCAGCCGACAGCCCCCCGAATATAAAATTGCCCCCACGCTGCGACACCACCTCGTCCCCAGTCTCCGCCACCGTCACCCGCGCCCCCTCCAAATACAGCGCGTTCACCGCATCATACACTCTCCCGCGTATCTCCGCCGCGTCAATAAACGTCCCCGACAGACTCAAAACTATACTGACCCAAGAAATTAATCGCTTCTTCACACTGTCCTTGTTACAAAAGTTACGGATACGAAACAAATGGTTATTGAAGGGGTTGGCCCATTTCCTTGCAAGCGAAAAATCGGTCCTGCATCAAATGGCATCGTCCTTTTCTCTATCCCCCGAGCCCCTTGCCAACGTCAATGTTTTGTTGCGGCGGGGTAGCCAAAAATGCCCTCTTTTTGTCCCAAGTATCCGCACGTCCAACCATTTTGCCGCTTGCTAAGAGCCAATCGATACATTTGTTTTCCTTAATAACAAATGATTAAGCAAGGTGCTGTGTGTGATGGTGAATCAGAGCTGGGGGGCCCTCGTTTTGGTCTAAGATTTTGGCAAGGAGTGACGCTGGGGCTTCTTGCATGGGGCGCCCTGGAGGGAGCGTTCGCCCACCCGGAGCGGCCCAACATTCTCCTGATTTTGTCGGATGACATGGGATATTCAGACATTGGGGCTTACGGTGGAGAAATCCGGACACCGGTTTTGGACCAGCTTTGCGACGAGGGCTGGCAGTTCACGCAAGCCTACAACGCAGCCCGCTGTTGCCCCACCCGGGCCAGTCTGCTGACCGGTCTGTATCCGCATCAAACGGGCGTCGGCGGGATGCTCTTTCCCACCGAACACCCCGGCTACAGCGAACATGTTGCCGATGACAGCATACAATTGGCGGAAATCCTAAAGGCCCACGGTTATGGGACCTACATGACGGGAAAATGGCATCTGGCCCCGCGCACGCATGACGCCAAAAGAGACATCGACTATTGGCCGACGCGGCGGGGCTTTGACCGATTTTACGGGACCATCGCTGGCTACGGTAGTTTTTGGGATCCCGCGACGCTTTATCGGGACGAGACCGCCCTCTCGGCCTTTAACGATACGCAATACCAGCCGGAGCGCTACTACTACACCGACGCCATCACCGACCATGCCATCCGCTTCCTGAAGGAACACCACGAGCAGGAATCGGAAAGGCCCTTTTTTCTCTATTTGTCCTACACGGCAGCGCACTGGCCCCTTCACGCCTTTCCCGAGGATATCGCGGCCTACGAAGGTGTTTACGATACCGGCTATGAGGCCATCCACAGGGAACGCCTGAGCCGCCTCAAACGCCTTCGCCTGATTCCTGAAGTGGGGCAACTGGCGGCTCTGGAAGCGGACTGGGATGCTGTCGCCGACAAGGAACTGGAAACAGCCCTGATGGCCACCTACGCCGCCATGATCACCCGCATGGACGCCGGTATTGGACAGGTACTGGCCTCGCTGGAGTCGCTGGGCGCCCTGGAAAATACTATCGTCATCTACCTTCAGGACAACGGAAGTAATGCCGAAGACTGGTTCAGCGGGCCAACTGCATACACCGAGGCTGCGCCAGTGCTCTCCCCGGAGGCCTTGCAGACCGCTACCCTTCCTCCGATGTGGACACGGGAGGGAACGCCGGTCCAAACAGGTCCAGCCGCAGAACCAGGGCCGCCCGATGGCTACCTCGCCCTGAAAAAGGGATGGGCAAATGTCAGCAATACCCCCTTCCGCAAATTCAAGCACTATGCGCACGAAGGGGGTATCAGCACCCCGCTGATCATCAACTGGCCAGCCATGGGGGCTCCGCCTCCCGACCAGCGGATCATCAGGGACCCTGTCCATCTGATCGACATCGTCCCCACTTGCCTGGAGGCCGCCGGTGCTTCCCAGCCCACCATCCGGAAGGGCGTGCCCGTCCAGCCATTGGAAGGCGTGTCGCTCTGGTCCACGCTCTTGTCCGGCACGCCCTTGCACCGCGACAACCCGCTATTCTGGGAACACGAGGGCAGCCGCGCCGTCCGCGAAGGTCGCTGGAAGCTGGTCGCGGAAGACGGTGGTCACTGGGAACTCTACGACATGGAAACAGATCGGGGGGAAACGGAAAATCTGGCTCTCGTCTACCCGCACCTCACCAATCGGCTCACCGGAGCCTGGCTGGCCTGGGCCGAACGGGCACGCGTCCTGCCCTATGGAGGCTGGTTTGATCGCCAAGGGGAACAGACGCTCTTCCTGCGTCAGGGGGAATCGCTCCCTCTCCACGAATCGCCCCGCCTCGCCAATCACTCCATCACGCTTCAGACTAATGTACTGGCCGGGCCTTGTGAAGGGGTCGTGCTCGCGCAGGGAGACGATACCAATGGGTACCAACTGTCCTTGAACGGCTCCACCGCGCGCCTCAGCGTGCGCGGGGAAGGCCACATCGTACAGCTTGAAATCGATGGCGTTCCCCCACCGCCCTTCAAACTGATTGCCTCCATCCGCAAAAACGGTCGCCTCATGCTCGGCATAGATGACCGACGCCTCTACGGCGAGCTCCCGGGGGGCATCACTTCCCCGCCACTAAATGGTCTCAGCGTAGGCAACACCGGCAACCAGCACACCGATCTTGCCAACAAAGTCCCCTTTCAAGGCAAACTGGGGGTCGTCAACCTCCGCGGTAAACTGCCCTGACCAGTCACTTGGGTTTTAAGCAGACGCTGATGCGCCGACGGTGAACAAGGTTGATCCTTCCTCCGGAATCTCCGTGCCGCGACCTCAACAGGTTTAGCAAAGGAAGGCCGCCGTCAGTGGATCTTCGCACTGTTACAGAGCCAAGTGGTTTGGCATGGGACGCCTCTCACGCGCCTATCCCGAGAGGCGATTAAAAAACTAATGCTTGCCAGCAGTAGGTTACCGCATTGAAACATTTTAGACTGCTTTTGCTAGATGTCCCATTCCTTCTTGTTCTGTTTTCTGTTGCTCCTTCCCACAAAAGGACAGCCCCTTCGAGTGGGTAAGAGGGGAATGAGTCTCCACCCCAGCCACGACGCGATGTTGGCTGAGAGGCCGGAAAACCCCACATTTGACTGTAGGTCGGCACGTCTGTCGGCATCGAATACGCGCAATAACCATGCAAGGTAAGGCTTTTTTCTCTTTTCTGCTGGGCATGATCCTAGGCAGCAGCTTCGCCGGGGCGGCCTCGCCCGATCAGCCACTGGTCTCCGCGGGCCTCCCGCTCGCCGGTCCGGTCGAAGGCACCTACCTCTTCCTCCAGTCGGAGGACGTTGGCCCGCCCGCTGTCTATCAGGTCTTCCGCAAGGACGGCGATGGCTCCACCAGCAACACAAATCCCTATCAACTGGTCGGCCAGATGCGGCCACAGACGGACCCACGGACCATCAATGCGCTCCTGCTTCGGGGTGAGGCGCTCTTCGAAGATGACCTCTCCACGCTGGAATCCACCCTCGACAGCTTCCTCCAGGCCATGGTCGATGACCCCTCGGTCGCCGATATCTCCATGCCGGAGAAACTCGCCACCCTCATCGATGTCGCCGCCACCGACCCGGAAATCCGCGACAACCTGCGCCTCCTCGCCAAACGCTTCAAGGGCGTTGGCCTCGCCATGGGCATCGCCTACGCCGAGGCCGTCACCGGGGAATACACCTACGAGCTCCGCCAGGCCGACGACTCGGATCAGGACCCCTATGAAGCCAGCCTCGTCGTCGCCCGCCTGACCGTCGACACCACCGCCCCTGCCCCACTCCTCCCCGCCCCCACAAAACTAACCGCCATTCCCATGACCGATCCTCGCGGGCACGCCGTGGTCCGCCTGCGCTGGGCCTCACCCGACGCCCTCCGCGAAAGAGGCCCTGTCCACTACGGGTACCAACTCTATCGGAATGACGTTCCGGTCAATGACCAGCCCATCCTCCCGCAAGAGGAATTGAGCGAATCGGAAGCCACCGTCGCCGCCATCGACTCCGCCATCACCGCCCGCTTCAATATTCCCGCAGATTGGAACCTATCCAGTGCCGACACGCTGCGTACAGATCCTTCCTACGCCTTTCCCGCCACCGAAGGAGATCGCCAAGCGGCCCGCCAGACCCGCATCGTCAACCAGAACGCGCTCGAGGACCTGCAACGGGTTTATCACTTTATCGACGACGGTGGCCTCGCCCGCGGGGATGGAACCGGTCTGAATCCGGGCGACAGCCATACCTACACGGTCGCGGCCCTCGATGTCCTCGGTCGCCCCGGGACCCTCTCGGATTCCCTCACCGTTACCGTCCCAGGACTGGAGCCACCGGCTGCCCCCAAAAACGTCGAAGTGGTCAACGACTACTACTACGACAGTTCTAGCAGTTCTGGAAGCCAGCAACTGAAAGTGCGTTGGCCTGCCCTGCGGGACGAGGCAGGCAATATCCGTTACGACCTCGCCTATTTGGTCTATCGCTGGAACAGCCCCACCGAATACCTGCGCTACGCCGAATATCCATGGGGCCATGGCACCACCGAGCTGGATGCGGCCTACGCCGGACGGCCCCTCCCGCCCATCGGCCTTGTCGCCGCCCCCATTGATCTCGGTACCCCCATGGATGGGTACATGGAATGGATCGATCCAACCATCGACATCAACTACCAAAGCCTGCAGATCCATTACACGGTCCGGGCTGTCGTGGATTCGGGCTCGGAACTCCCGGGCTCGTCGGGCTCCGGCTTCCCAACCATGTCGGGCCACAGCGCCCCGGCCATGGGCGTCCTGCGCGATCGGGAGGGCCCAGGAAAAGCCACCATTCACGGAGCCCGCCTCCCATGCCCGCTCATTTCCCTGACCTGCTTCGATGAAAGCAACACCCCCATCGACCGCACCAAGGGCCCGGGAGACACCTCCTTTGTCGATGTCGACGTCAGCCTCGTCAACGCTGCCCAACTCGGCACCTTCAAGGCCGCCAGATTTGCCTATCGGACAGCTTCCAGCGGCCCCTTCACTCAACTCGAAACCGTGGGGTTCGATTCGAACGGCTCCGCCAAGGCCCGCATTTCCTTACCGGGCTCGGAACTGCCCACCGGCATTTATGTAAGCTGCCAGGTCCAGCTTGCCAACGGGTTCTGGTCGGATGAAACCACCTGCACCTTGAGCATCCCGAAAGGCTCGAGCCGCGACCGGCAACGCTTTCTCGTGGAATTTCTGGGCTACACGTACAACACCTACGACTGTGGCACCGTCTTCTATCCCTATGAGGTCGACGGCACCGAAATCGACCCGGCCCTCGGGGTCACGCCAGCCGCCGACACCTACGCCTATTCGTTCTATCGCCGCGTCGACAACAGCAGGCTGGAGCTGATCCGCAACGTCGAGACGGAAACGGAACTGGACACCGCCACCGCCCTCATTCTCGTCGATGAGACCCCGCCGAATTTCTTCAGGCGCCTGTGCTATTACTACCAGGGCCGCGACCAGCACGGCAATCCGGGCCCGCTACAACGGATCGAATGTCTCTCCTTTGCGGGCCCGCAATCGGAAATGCCGCAGCCTCAGATTAAACAGGTCACGCGCACCGAGGGTTCCACCGATACCAATCCGGGATTGACCGTTGAGTTCTTCTGCCCACCAGCAGGGGTTGAATCCTTCCTCATCGAAGTGCGCACCCCAACCGGCGATCTGCCACTGGAGCTCACGCCCTACAACCCTGCCAATCGATCCACCCGCGCCCTCATTGGAACCGTCTCCACCCGTAACTATCCGGAAGCACACCGCTACGCGGCTTACCCGACAGTCGCCCTCTCCCTCCTCAACCAGGATGCCGGCCTCTTTTCCATCGCCTTCGGCGGCATCTCACCGGACCTCAACTACGTCTTTCGCGTCATTGCCCGTGGTCCCTACTATGGCGATCCGAATGCCCCCGCCGATGGGCCGGTTATTGAGGCCGTCGAAGGCCTACCGAGCGCGGAGGCCACCGGCAATTGGCGGGCCCTCGTCCCGCCCGTCGACACTGCCATCCCCACCGTTCGCTGGCCCGCCCGGGCCAATATCGCCCCCATCGACCTCTTCGGCAATCCCTCGCTCAACCCCACCGGCCCCATCGCCGTCGAATTTGTCGATGTGCAATACAACACGAGCCATCCCCACACCGTGGGCTGGCGCGGCGTTGGCATCCAGATTGCCGAATTCTTCGTGAATGATGAGGCGAAATTTCAGAATGTGGTCTCCTATCCGGATCTGGACGGCAAACCGCAGACACAATGGCCGAGCGTGGTCTCGTATCTCAATATCGATCAGCCCTTCGACTGGGCTGACAAGCTATACGAAGTGACCATCCCGGGACCACTTCCGGACTCCGCTCCCATCACTCGCAGCCTCCTGCCCTGCGTGCTCTACCGGATGATGGTCGATCCGGACGGCAATCCCATTTCCGGCGACCTCGTCCAGTGCAGCCCGCTGATCGGAAACGATTCCACCATGGCCATTACGGTCATTGAACCGCCTTTGGCAAATCCGGGAATCTACCTGCGAGATCCCTTCCTGCTCTTCGGTGAACCGGTCCCGGAATCCACCGGTCTGCGCATTCCGCTCTTCATCAAGGACAATCAGCCGGTCATTCGGAAGGAGGCCTACCGTTATTATCTGGCCCTCACCGATGCGCGCGGCGAAACGGCCGCCATCCTCGATCTTGGCCTCATCACCATTCCCTGACCTCTTCCGTATGCCCGCCCGAAAGATTCTCCTCCCGCTGGTCATTGGCCTCCTGCCACCCCTGCTTTTCGCCGGTATCGCCCCGGACCCGGCAGGTCTCATCCCCCAGACGCACCGATCGGACAAGGAGCTGTACCTGCTCGCGGACGTTGACGGCAACAGCGCCACCAACGAATTCGTTATTGTCGAACGGGCCACCGGATCAGCCTACGTCTACCGCTTGGCCAGCATCAAATCAACCTACACCAACCTCACGTGGGGCAACGCCTTTAATGCGGGTGTTTCACCGGTCGCCGACGCCTCCATTCTGCACGATTTTGCCAATGGGCCGAGCCTGGCCACCGCATCGCCAGATCACCACCTGATCACCCTCACCACGAAGCTGGATCAGGCCAGCTCAGGACTGGCCATCAGCACCAGCCA
>JBEAQI010000012.1:0-3873 GCA_041163965.1 Verrucomicrobiota bacterium
CCCGCTCCCCTCCACGGAGAATACTTTGAACGATCTGTCGACGGTCAATGGCCAAAGAGAGGGCCTCCCTTACCCGCTGGTCGTCGAGCGGTGGTCGGGTCGTGTTCATCTTAAGATAGTAGACACCCGCAAAAGGATCAAACCGGATGCGCTCGGGGAATTTTTCCGCGTAATGGGTGCGCATGCCCACCGGAACGGAATTGGTCACATGGAGTTGCCCGCTCTCAAAGGCGCGCAGTTCGGTGTTTTCATCCTCGATCGGATAAAACTCGATGGCCTTCAACCGGACCACCCCTGCGTCCCAATAATGGGGATTGGGCTCCACCCGGATAACCGAGTTGGGTTCCCATTTCACCAGCTTGAAGGCTCCGTTCCCCACATGGCTGCCAGGAGCGGTCCAACCGCTGGCTCGGACACCCGGCCCTCCAAATGCCTCAATCGTCGGGCGATGCACCGGTAGAAAGGTGTGATTGAGCAGAACCTGCAGAAAATCCGCCACCGGCCGAGTCAAGACGACTTCGAAAATCTCTGGGGAACGCGCCGTTATCCCGACGGTCGCCGGATCCTCACTCTGTCCGCGGTGAAACGCTTCCGCGCCCTCAATCAGATACAGCCAATCGGCATACTCATTGCCAAGCTCCGGGTTCAATACCCGCCGCCACGCATAAACAAAATCCTCCGCAGTGACGGGATCTCCATTGCTCCAACGCGCCGTTTCTCGGAGGAAGAAGGTCCAGGTCCTCCCATCCTCCGAGACATCCCACCGCTCCGCCACCCCGGGATAGGGAATGGTGTCGGTCTCTGGGTGAAACATAACCAAGCCTTCCATCAGGGCGCTTAGGATCGTCGCCTCCGGCACCCCAGTCACGGTATGGGGATCCAGATCTCGGGGTTCTCCACCATTGCCAAGGCGAAGCACCCCTTCCTCCTCCGCTCGCTCGCCCACGCAGCCGATCATCACGCTAAGGATCAAACCGAGCACCCCCATCCATAAACCCTTGAACTTCATGTCCCGGAGCCTGAGGACCCACGCCGGCCCCGTAAACCCTAAAACCAGCGCGGCCTTGCCTTTCCTCAATTTCACATGACTACTGCTGGCATGGGAATACTTCTGGATTGGGGCCGGACAGACTATCGGGCGGCGCTCTCACGCCAAATGGAGATCGTGCAGCAGGTCCGTTCCGCGGTCCATCCGGAAGCCCTGATCCTCACTGAACACCATCCGGTCTACACCATCGGAGCCCGACCCGGGGCCGCTACTCACCTCCTCCTGACCCAGGATCAACTGGCAAAGACCGGTGCCGACTTCGTTCAGACCAACCGTGGCGGTGACATAACCTACCACGGACCAGGTCAGCTCGTCGGTTATCCCATCCTGCGCCTTGATCGGCGCCATAAGGATCTGCACGCCTACCTGCGGGGTTTGGAAACGGTCCTCCTAAAAACCCTTGCGCACTTTGGCATCACCGGGACCAGGCGGCAAGGCTACACCGGCATCTGGATCGACTCGCGCAAGATCGCGGCGATCGGCGTCGCCGTCAAATCATGGACCACCTATCACGGGTTTGCCCTGAACGTTGACCTCGACCTCGACCCGTTCAACCACATCATCCCCTGTGGCATCACGGATGGAAGCGTGACGTCAATGCTCAAGGAAGCGCCGCCCGCTCCCTTGCCCGGAATCCTTAAGGCTCGTTTGAGCCTTGAATTCTGGGACTATTTTGGAAATCTACCCTGACCATGGATGGACGAAAACCCGATTGGCTGAGAGCCAAACTGCCCACCAGCCCGCAATACCGGAATGTGCGCAACATTGTGGAGGATAACTCCCTCCATACCGTTTGCCAAAGCGCTCAGTGTCCAAATATGGGCGAATGCTGGAGCCGCCGGACCGCCACCGTCATGATCCTCGGGAATACCTGCACGCGCGCCTGCACCTTCTGCGCCATCCAGACCGGCCGCCCCGCCGAACTGGATCTGGCCGAGCCAGCTCGCGTCGCCAAAGCCATCCACCAGATGGACCTGAAACACGCCGTCATTACCTCCGTCGCCCGCGATGACCTCAAAGATGGAGGAGCGAGCGTCTGGGCGGCCACCATCCGGGCCGTGCGATACCGCAACCCGGATACCGCGATCGAGGTCCTGATTCCGGACTTCCGCGGCAAACTTGATCAGCTCGACGTTGTTCTGGATGCCCGACCGGATATCCTCAACCATAATATGGAAACGGTCAAACGGCTCCAGCGACCGGTCCGCAAAACCGCCTCATGGGAGATCACCTCGAAAGTGCTCATACACGCCAAGTCGCGGGGTTTCACCACCAAGTCGGGCATCATGCTGGGAATCGGCGAGGAAGAACACGAAATCGAGGAAACGATCCGCCACCTCCATGAGATCGGCGTCGATATCCTCACCATCGGACAATACCTGCAACCTTCCCGGGAGCACCGCAAACGGTTCCGCTGGGTCGACCCCGACGAGTTCGCTCATTGGAAGGAGTTTGGCCTTAAATTGGGGATAGGCGTCATTGAATCGGGCCCATTGGTCCGCTCCAGCTACCACGCTGATGAACAATCCGACCGCTTCGGCCGCCATGTCTCCTCGGCATTGGCCACCTCCTGAACCATGCCCTCCTCCGCATTTTTATTGCCACTGGAAGTCCGCGATTATGAATGCGACCAGCAGGGGATCGTCAACAACGCCGTCTACCAGAACTATCTGGAACATGCCCGCCATTGCTTCCTCCGGTCCCACGGTATCGACTTCTCCGAAGTCACCCGCCAAGGCCTCTTCCTCATCGTTATTCACGCTGACATCCATTACCTTAAACCGCTTCGGGCAGGCGAACAGTGCCAGATTTCGGTCCAATTGGAACAACTCTCCCCAGTGCGCTTTCGTTTCATCCAGGAAATCCGACGCCCCGCAGATGGAGCCATCACTCTCAAGGCCTCCATCACCACCGCCGCCATGAATCGGGACGGCCAGCCCGTCCGCATCCCAAAGGAGTTGCTCGCCAATTTGCCCCTCTCCTAGGCCAGCCCTCTGGCCCGATTTGCATTTAAGCTTTTCATGCCCAACCGGAGCCGTTCTTCTGCTCCTTATGCACTCCGCTTTGATTTTTGCCGGTGGATGGGAAGGGCATGCGCCATTCGAAACCGCCCGGCTCTTCGCCCAGTGGCTCATCGAAGCCGACTTCGCCGTCGAAATTGCCGATTCGCTGGACTGCCTCGATCAGCCCGGCCTGCTGGCCGCACAGTCCCTTATCGTTCCGATCTGGACCATGGGCTCCATTTCGGAAAGTCAGAGCCAACGGGTCTGCGACGCCGTGGCCGCCGGTTGCGGCCTCGCCGGCTGTCATGGCGGCATGTGTGACGCCTTCCGCCATGACGTCTCATGGCAGTTCATGACCGGCGGAAATTGGGTCGCCCATCCGGGAAATGATTCCGTCACCTACACGGTCGAAGTGCGTCCTTCAGATCACCCCATCACCCGCGGCATAACAGACTTCTCCGTTCTCTCCGAACAATACTATCTACACGTCGACCCCGCCATCGAGGTCCACGCCACCACCCGCTTTCCCATCGCCGACGGTCCCCATGCTACCAATGGTCCCGTCTCCATTCCTCAGGTCTGGACCAAACGGTGGGGCAACGGGCGTGTCTTCTACAACGCCCTCGGACACCAACCCGCCATCTGGAATATTCCAGAAGCAAGAATCCTCATGCAACGCGGCCTGCTCTGGGCCGCCAATGCGCTGGAAAATTGAGCCAAACCGCCCTATCACAATGGAACAAGACAGCCCAAGCCCCAATCCCAATCCAAACGCCTCCCGTGAGCTGAACCTGCAGCAAATGGTCAATCAAGTCATGACCG
>JBEAQI010000013.1:0-7130 GCA_041163965.1 Verrucomicrobiota bacterium
ATCGTTGAAGGGAATCAAATCGCCGGAGGCCACTTCGTACAGGTCCCCGACCATGCTGGCATCGCGATAATAGCCAAAAGCCGATCCGCGAAACTGGTTCGTGCCGCTCTTGGTCACCGCCGAAATGGCGGCCCCCGTGAATCCAGCGTTTTCCACGGAATAGGGTGACAACTGGACGCTGACCTCGGAAATGGCCTCCAAAGAGAAGGGCTGCTTCAGGGCCGGCAGCCCGCTCTCGCTGATGCCAAAGGAATCATTGGTGGGCACCCCGTCGATAAGGAGGGAATTGTACCGGGTGTTCTTGCCACCGGCGGATAGCTGCCCGGAATTCTTGTCGAAAACCGCCATCCGTGAATCGAGTTTCGCGATATCACTGAGCGACCGTGTGACCGATGGGATATTGCGGATTGTCTCTTCATCAATGAGCGACCCGGAGCCTTGATTGGAACTCACAAATATCAGGCTGCGGTCTTCCGCTGTCACCTCGAAGGCCTCCAATTCAAAAACTGATCCGCCTTCGGCCCGTAGCCTGAAGTTGACATCCGTGGTCGCTTGAAGACCAAGGGTAATGGCCTCGCGCAAGGCAGGCTCGTACCCAACCGCCTGCACGCGCACCGTGTAGGGCCCCCCGACCCGCATGCCGGTCTGCCGAAACCGGCCCGTCGACCCAGCCTCGATGCGGTAGCGGGTGCCAGTGGGTTGGTGGGTCGCCGTCACCACTGCCCCACTCACCGGTTGCCCCTCCATGTCAGTGACGATTCCAGCCATACTGGAGCTGGTGGTCCCCTGCCCAAAAAGCGATAAACCGGAGCCAAGGAAAATAGTGAGAAGGGTCAGTTGGAAGCACTTTGACGACATGGTTCCGCCGACCTTGCGCAATCTGGCTTTGTGGGGAAAGAAAAAAAACGGCCCCGCCGAAGCGGGGCCGCCGTTAAACCAAACAGAAAGGCCTCGGATCAGATCGAGGGGTTGAGGAAGCTGTTCCAGCCGCCAGTGGCAAACTCGAACCAGCCCCCGTTGCCAGTGGCCACCCATATCCAACCGGATCCGGCAGCATAGCACCACAGGCCAGCCTCAATGGAACCGCCATTCATGTAAATGTAGCCAAACGTGGGCTGATAAACCCAGGGCAAGCTCTCAATATTGATAAAGCCCATCGTCAGGTTATATCCCCAAGCCGGCGTGTACATGTAGGTCCAACTGGCCACCGGATGTTGCGTCCAGCCAACCGTGAAAGTCGAGGTGCTTTCGCGGACCGCGACCTCGTTGATCTGGTAGACAGCACCCTGCCCGGGCCCGCCACCATCCGAGGTGTAACGAAACGCAATGTGCACCGTTCCACCGACATACGCGGACAGGTCGACATCACCGGACTCCACCACCGCATAGCCGCTCTCGGAAAGGGCTGCGCTCAGCGGAGTCCATGTCGCCGCGGCAGGATTCACCCCATCATAGTCGCCGGAGGCGAGCACCTGCAGGGCTGGACCCCCAAAATTGCGCGCCGTCGAGAAGTTCAGCACCGGAGTCGTCGCTGAGCTAAGATCAATGCCAGGGCTGATCAGCCAGTCATCGCTGGCGGTGTCTCCACCGAAACCATTGATCCCAGCATAGCCCTCGCCCTGATAGTTCCCAAGTGCCCAGTCCTTGTTGCTGGCGACACTGATGACCTGAAACTCTCCAAGGCTCTCTTGGAAATCCTCCGCAAAATAATCGCCGGAGGGCGTCGTGGCCGGGGTGTCTGTCACCGTCACATAATTGATCTGGTAAACTGCCCCCTGACCCGCCCCACCGCCATCCGAGGTGTAGCGGAAGGCAATGTGGACCGTCCCACCAACATACGCGGATAAGTCAATGTCACCGGACTCGACCACCGTATAGCCGCTCTCGGAGAGGGCCGCGCTCAAGGGGGTCCATGTCGCCGCGGCGGGGTTGACCCCATCGTAATCGCCGGAGGCGAGCACCTGAAGGGCCGGACCACCAAAGTTACGCGCCGTCGAGAACGTCAGCACGGGTGCATTGCCATTGCTCAGGTCAATGGCAGGGCTGATCAACCAGTCATCGCTGGCGGTATCGCCGCCAAACCCATTGATCCCGGCATAGCCCTCGCCTTGATAGTTTCCAGCAGCCCAGTCCTTGTTGCTGGCCACACTGATGACCTGAAAATCCCCAAGGCTCTCCTGAAAGTCTTCCGTAAACACCACGTTGACCTCAGTCTGGATGGCAGTCACCTGCACGAGAAACTCGTGGACCTGAATGGTGGCGCCCTCCCCGGAAGCGGGGCCTGTGGAGGTGTACTGGAAGGCGACATGGATGCTACCGCCACGGTACGCCGATAAATCAATGTCCCCGGATGAAACAATTTGATAACCGCCTTCCGAAAGGGTGGCCGTTATTTCTGTCCAAGAGGCCGTTGCCGGATTTAATCCATCATAGTTACTGGAAATGAGGACCTTGAGGGCCGGGCCATCAAAATTGCGGGCCGTTGTAAAGGAAAGGACCGGGTCCATCGCCGAGGTCAGGTCAATGGCCGGCGAGATCAGCCAGTCATCGCTCGCCGAGTCGGCTCCGAAACCACTCATTTGCGCAAATCCATTTCCTCCAAAGGTGCGGTGGCGCCAGTCATAGTTGCTGGCCGCGCTGATGACCGTGAAGTCTCCAAGGTCGGCCTCGAAATCCTCAAAGAAAATGACCCCGCCACTCACCAGCGACAATTCGGAGGCCGAGGTCGCCTGACCTGCCGGCGTGGTCACTTCAATGACCCCGCTCACCAACGTCTCGTCAACGGTTATTTCGATGGTCTCGGCATCCACCACCGTGTAAGTGGCCGCCACGCCGCCCACCGTCACTGCCGTCGCCCCATTGAAGTTTTGCCCCTTCACCGTCACGACCTCCCCGCTTTGCGCGGTGGTGGGAGAAAAACTGTTGATGGAAGGGGTAACGACGGGGGGAGGACTCGCTGGATTGGGCGCACCAGGCGTATCCAAGGCCGGTCCCCGCAAATCATCTCCCGCAAAAAGACCATCTCCGGCCTCATTCAGCAGATTGAAGGGCCCGATCTGCCACAGTCCATCGTCCGATCCGCGGTAAACCATTCCGGGTGTAAAGCTGCCGTCCGGCCCAATATTGGCCCCACCGAGGACCGCCCCATACGCGTATTCCTCCGGATTGGAATCGTTCGGCACCTCTACGATGCCAATTGCATCCACCAACTCCGTCCATGGCAGGGTCGCGTTCGGCGTCCCGTCATCGTCGTCATCAATGTCCACCGCAAGATCATCGTATTGGTCCGCATAATCCGTGACCTCGATGCCCGTGTAGCCCTTCACAAGGAGGTGCGTGACATTGTCACTGTTTTCAAAATTCATGTTCGTGAGAACCATGTCGACATCGGTGATCGAGAGCCCAAACACATCAATCTGCATGTCAGTGGTGGTGATCAGGAAAAGACCGTCATCTGGAATGGCATAGCCATCGAGTCTGATCGCAAACTCGACGGTGCCACCGCGCTTGTCGGGAACATTCACGCCATCATCGCTGCCGAAGGAGGTATGGTCGCCGAGGACGAGATACCAATAGCCGTCGAGCGAGGTCCCGGGGGCCCCTTTCAGCTCGATGAACTCGTTACTGTCCGTTGCGCCTGGCTCGTCGATGCGGACTTCATTGATTTGCACCCCGAAGAGGGGCGCGCCGGCCAGCGCAAGGAGGCCGACAATGAGGTTTATTTTAGGTTTATTCATGGGTCTGTGGTTATGTCTATTCGATTGGGTTGAGTTAAATTAAAGCTCTGATTCGGCAATCGGGGTGGCGGTGAGGGCATCCAGAAAGACGCGCGCCGGGGCCTGGGTTCCAAGACGGTAATAGACCCACCGCGCAGACCGGGCAACGTACAGGTACGGATACAAGACACGACTGGTGTAGACCCACCCGAGGGAAAAGTCATAAAACCAGACCATGCCAGGATCGGCCGCCGTGGTGTAGAGCCATTTATGGTCGGAATGATAAAACCATGGCCGCCCCTCGGCTTGGACAGGGCCCATCCAGCCACTGTCGATCCACCCATCCTCAAGAGGCACGGAATAGGTGAATGCATCAAGCCCACCCGCTGCCGCCAGCGCCGGATCGTACACCGCCGTAAATTCGCCGGACGGCGTCACCCGGTGCACCCGCAGACGATAATGGGCCGGAACGGAACTGCTGCGGGGTAACGGCAGACTGACCATCTCCGCCAACCCATTTTGGGAAATTAGCAAATCGCGGTCGCCAAAGGGGATCTCCGTCCATGAATTTCCGGCGTACGGGTCGATACTGCCTTCCACCGCGTATCGGAACATCGACACCTCAGGCCGGGGCACGCGCCCAAATTGGAAGTAGTCCATGCCCTCTGTCCGGATCAGGGTCGGCAATGCACCGTCAGCCGACTTGGGATCCGTCTGCAGGGCAAACTCGAGAAAATTGGGCAGGCCATCGGCATCGGGATCGCTGCCCTCGCCGACCACGGCAGAATCGAGCAACTCGGCCAAGCTAAACCGCTCCACTCGCCAGGATCCCCAGGTAATGACCTCATCCGCCGTGAAAATGGCGTCCACGAGGTCAGGGTAATCGACGAAGGGATTACGATTGCTCTGAAACAGCCCTTTGCTGCCAACCCGCACTCCAGCATAAATGAGATGATTGCGCCGGCGCTCGCGCTCGTCGGGGGGATAAGCGCGATTCCATTCGAGCAGGTCGGAAAGCCGCCCAAACCGCGTGGAAAAGGACGCCGGATAGTCGGATAAATAGAAGTCGCCTTGACTGTCTGAGCCATCGTAACGGACATCCATGTAAAACATCGCCCGCGCGATGCGCCCCTTGTCGGCATCCCGCGGCTCAATCAACCGCAGGCCCTCGTTGACCCGGGAATCGGGCGCATTGGCAAGGGGCCGGGAACTGCTAAGATTGGCAAAGGGGAAATTGGACCGGTCGGAATTGGTGGAACTGTTGGAGGGAAACAGATGATGCGCGTCACTGTAGGCGGGCCCCGTTTCGGCTCCGAAGGATCGTGGCCACAAATGCTCACGGTTCCAGCTACTGCTGCCACTGGAAACAGAGGTCCCGGAATAAATCAGCAGAATGTTGCCGGGAATCTCCGGATCCGCGTCAATCACGCTGAACAAGTCGGGCAGGTTATTGTAGCTGATCACCCAGTGACCATCGATGAGATCATGGAGTTGGCTTCGCAGCGGCGCCCCGGAGATGGCCTCAATTTGGGCATAGTAAGCAGTCGGGGGATCATAAGGCCCCTGCTGACCTTGAAGGAAGCCCGCCGCCAGCAGCGCACCGAGGGCCAGCAAATAATGCCCCGAATAACCGCCGGGAAGCTGGGAGAGATTGAGCACAACTCCGCAATTTACACGCACGCCGAAGACTTAGAGTCCATCTTTCGCAGGTGTCAAACGCCATTGGCCACAAGGGGACATTGGCCCCCTCGCAGCTGCTGCAGATCAACCGCTTGCCGCCCTCAAACGCTTCTCTGATGAGGCCGCGCTTCCCGCCCTCAGCCCGCCTCAATAGCGGGAAATCAACAGATCCCGCTGCCAGAGCAGCTCCTTGGGCATACGGTCCCACAGCTTGAGAAATAATTCCTCATGCCCGAGGGTTTGGGCGACAAGGGTCTCCTTGTCGATGGCCATCAACTCCTCCCATTGGGACTCCTCAAACTGCAAACCGGTCCAGTCGATGTCATCAAAACGGGGCATCCAGCCAATGGCGGTCTCCATGGCATGCCCCTCCCCTCTGACGCGTTGGACGATCCACTTCAGGACCCGCGCATTGTCCCCAAAGCCCGGCCACAGGAACGTCCCGTCCTCGCCACGTCTGAACCAATTGACCTGAAAAATCCGGGGGGGATCGGTCACCGCTTTGCCAACTTTCAACCAATGGCGAAAGTAATCGCCCATGTGGTAGCCGCAAAACGGCAGCATTGCGAAGGGGTCCCGCCGCATCGCCCCAACCTGACCTTCGGCCGCAGCGGTCTGCTCACTGCCAATCGTGGCCCCGAGGTACACCCCATGCTGCCAGTTGAAGCTTTGAAATACCAAGGGAATGGTCCGCATCCGACGACCCCCGAAAATCATCGCCCCGATCTCCACCCCCGCCGGGTTTTCCCAGTCGGGATCGATGATCGGACAATTTCTCGCGGGGGCCGTGAAACGGCTGTTGGGATGGCTGGAGAGCACAGGCTTGCCAGCCGCGTCGACCTGCCCGGGCACCCAGTCCTTCCCCTTCCAATCGATGAGATGGGCCGGTGGCGCCTTTGTCATTCCCTCCCACCAGACATCGCCCTCATCGGTCAGGGCCACATTCGTAAAAATGCTGTCCCGCCGACAGGATTCCATGGCCATCGGGTTGGTCTCATAGCTGGTTCCGGGAGCGACTCCAAAGAATCCGGCCTCGGGGTTGATGGCCCGCATCCGCCCCTGTGCATCAGGCTTGATCCACGCGATGTCATCGCCGATCGTCGAAATCTCCCATCCCTCGTCCTGCAAGGCCTTGGGGGGAATCAGCATCGCGAAGTTGGTCTTCCCGCAGGCGCTCGGGAAAGCGGCCGTGACATAGGTCTTGCGCCCATCCGGGGTCTTTACGCCCAAAATCAACATGTGCTCGGCAAGCCAGCCCTCATCTCTGGCAAGGGTACTGGCAATGCGTAACGCAAAGCACTTTTTCCCCAACAGGGCATTGCCGCCATAACCGGATCCAAACGACAAAATCGTCTTCTCCTCAGGAAAATGGGCGATGTAGGTGTTCTCAGGATCACAGGGCCAGGCAACATCGTCCTCGGGCTTCAGGATGGGCACGCCCACGGAGTGAACGCACCGGACATAGTCCCTGCTCTGTCCCAGCACCTCCCAAATTTGGCGGCTGACCCGCGTCATAATCCGCATGTTGACGACCACATAAGGGCTGTCCGTCAGCTCTATCCCGATCTTGGAAATGGGGGAACCGATAGGGCCCATGCTGAAAGGAATGACATACAGCGTGCGCCCCCGCATGCAGCCTGAGGCCAACTTGTTGATCCGGGACTTCATCGCCTCCGGCGCCATCCAGTTGTTGGTCGGTCCAGCGTCGTCCTTGGAGACACTGCAAATAAAGGT
>JBEAQI010000014.1:0-2818 GCA_041163965.1 Verrucomicrobiota bacterium
CGCCCGGCGGGCCGCCCGAAAGGACTCCACAATGGAGGCCTCTTCCTCCGCATCAGCCCGGAAAAGAATGGCCATCGTCGAGACAAAGACCTCCCTCGCCGCAAAAGAAGAAAGCACACCCACCGTAATCTGCCAATCGTAGCCAACCGGCTCAAAAAAAGGCTCCAAGGCCTGCCCCAGGCGGCCAGCGAAACTGTACTCAAGTTGGCCAACGCTGTGGTCCATCCCATCCGCCATCATCACCTCATGGGTCTGCGTCACTCCAGCCTGCCCCTGCCCACCGGTCTGCCCAACATCAGGCACTTGGGGATAATTCATGAGAAACCAAAGCAGGATGGACAACCCGAATATCACGGTTCCGGCCCGCTTCAAGAATGTCCACGCCCGGTCCGCCATCTCGCGCAAGACGCTGTCCCATCGGGGCAGGCGGTAGGGCGGCAATTCCATCACCGTCGATAGACCGGGGCCTTTTAAAAGCGTCCTGCGGAATATCCACGCAAATCCGAGCGCCACAAAGGTCCCAAGAAAGTACAGCAGCAGAAGCAAAAGGCTCTTCTTCAGCGCATGGCCAGGCTCATTCGGCAATAGGGCTGCGATCATCACCAGATAGACCGGCAAGCGCGCTGAACAGGTCATGAACGGCGCCACCAGAATTGTCACCAAGCGCTCCTTTGGCGATTCAATCGTCCTCGCCGCCATAATCCCCGGCACCGCGCACGCATAGGAACTCAACAACGGGATGAACGAGCGACCGTGCAGCCCCACCCTGCTCATGAGACGGTCCAACAGAAAGGCCGCCCGCGCCATGTACCCCGTCGACTCCAGCATCGCGATAAAGAAGAAAAGAAAAAGAATCTGAGGCAGAAAGATCAGGACCCCTCCCACGCCCCCGAAGATGCCCTCCCGCACCAAATCTTGCAGCGGTCCCTCCGCCAGCACCCCCGAGACGGTCTCCCCAACCGCCGCAATCAGCCCATCCAAGGCCTCCATCAGGGGAGCCGCCAATGTGAAAATGCTGTAGAACAAAGCCCCCATGATCAGCGCCAACACCGGAAACCCAACCCACGGGTGCAACAGCACCCGGTCCACCCGATCGGTCAACCTGACCGTCCCGGGATCTTGCCAACGGGTGCACCCACGCATCGTCTCTCCTATCCAAGCATAACGGGCCGTGATCCATGCACTCCGCCAACCGGGCGTCTCCACGTCAAAACGCTGCTGCCACACCCGGATCTCTCGCCATAACGCGTCTCCGAGACCAGGGTCGACATCGCACGACAAGAGAAGGTGGGCCTCCCCGCGCGCCAATTCAGACGCTCCTTCCCGTCGATGATCGCTTTTGCGCAAAAGGGCCTCAACCGCCTCCGCCACTAGCCGTGGCCGATCCAGCCGGATTTTCGGCAGCGGCAGGGGATGCTGACTCAATGCCAACCGCAACTCCATGATGCCTTTGCCATTGCTCGCCTCACACGGCACCACCGGCACCCCAAGCCTCGCCTCCAATGTCTCCACCTCGATACGGAGACCGCGCCGCTCCGCCACGTCCATCATGTTCAAGGCCACCACCGTCGGCAACCCAAGCTCGATCACCTGGGTGGCCATGTACAAATTACGCTCCAGATTGCTGGCGTCCACACAGCAGATGACCGCTGTTGGCTCCGGTAGCACCGGAATCCGTCCCAACAAGGCCTCCACCAAAATCTGTTCGTCCGGCGACCGGGCCTGCAAACTATAGCTCCCGGGCAAATCCAGCAATCGGATAGGTCGCCCATGCTGGGAATAAAAGGTGCCCTCCTTCCACTCCACCGTCACCCCGGGATAATTCCCCACTTTCTGCCGCAGCCCTGTTAACGCATTGAAAAGCGTCGTCTTCCCAGCATTCGGATTCCCAACCAAGGCCACGAATGCTTCCGCCTTGCTCAACTGTCCTCCTCCACCTCAATGCAAGACGCCTCAGAGGCCCGCAGCGATAAATGAAACCCGCGTAAGGATACTTCCAATGGATCACCGAGGGGCGCCCGCCTCACCAGACAAATCCGCGTCCCCTCCAAGATCCCCATCTCCATCAGTCGCAGCCACGCACGCTCCTCCCCGTGAAAACCAACCACCCGCCCATGGCTCCCAATCCTCATCTCGGGTAAGCGCTTCCCTCTACTCATCCGCTAAATCTGAACCCATCACCCCGCTTCCGTCAACCTTATTGAGACTCATTCCCAGTCCTCAAGGGGCACCTTCGCGGCCTCCTCGCCTTCCATTGGCGCCCATCCTGTATACCCTTCAGCAGGCCCTCTTATGCGAATTTATGTAACTATTTCCCGGAAACCTCTTGCTCACCACCCCACTCGACAGCCCCAGACGCCTTTGGTGCCCGAATGCCCATCCACCGCATTCACCTCTGGCCCCTTCCATAGCACTCCCAAAGCGCCTTTAATACCTTCTTTACAAGTTCCAACTCCCCGATCTGCAGCGCTCTCTTGAAATTGGGAAAACCCTGTGCACATTAATTATTTTTCCAATTCCAAAACAAAATCGCACCGAAGTGCACTTTTTTAGTTGAATTCTATGCATCAATATGCACCTTATTCCTAAAATCTATTTCACCACCCCGCCTGTTGAGAGATCTCCTAACATGAACGTTCCCGTCCCGAAAGTCACGTTACCCTTCCGAGGCCAGCTAGTGTTAGGGGCGGCTGTATTGATGGGACTGATCTCCAGCAATGGGCTGGCTGTTGCACCCGCGGGTTACGAGTTGGTATGGTCGGATGAATTTTCGGTAGACGGGGCACCTGACCGCAGCAAATGGGGATACGATGTGGGC
>JBEAQI010000015.1:0-5757 GCA_041163965.1 Verrucomicrobiota bacterium
CTGGTCGGACCTCGCCGGGCAACAGGAGGTGCCGGTGCGGGTGGCGGAAACCCACCGCACAACCACCGCCACCACCACCGATGACAGCGATCTGAGAGCCCCGGCAGTGAGTCTTCTGGACTGCCCGACCGGTGACTGCCCCCCAGCCACCCTCAACCTGTTGTGTCAGCGGCATCCCTCCATCGGCCAGGCGCCGGGCGAAAGCAACTACAACGGGCTCTATGCCGACAGCGTCATATTCAAATACTCTTCGCTTTCCCGGGAGGATGTCGACGCCATCCTCCGGGACTTTTCTATCGATGCGGACTCGCTTTCCTCCGAGCAGCTTGCGACCTCGTTCGCCCTCGCCGCGAGATCCTGGATCGGGGACTTGATTCCACTTCTCCCGGGGACTTATCCCGATGCCGCTGCTGCCAACAGTGCCATCACCGCGGAACTTGATGCCTTTTCGCTAGCTCTCAAGTCCTTGATCATTGATGCCCTCGATAATCTGTCTGGTGGTCAGAGCATCATGGACGGCCTCTATGAGGCGGCCTACGCCGGCGTTCCCTGTCAGGATGTGACCATAGTCCTCAAAGGCACTTTTTCATGGGCGCCGATCTCCACCATGATCACTGTTTCTGGTGGCGCCACCGCCTCCACCACCGGGACTGCTGGCATCACCGGTCAGATGAACCTCATCGGATTGCCTTTCGGCACAGGGGAAATCTACTACTCCCTCACCGATGAAAACGGCCAGCTCAACCCCTCGCTGTGCGGCTTCACACGGCTTGGAGTCGGCCCCCTCGACCTGGGCGGCTCAACCTTCTCCTACAGTTGCGACGACTGCGTGAACGGTGTCCTGCAGGCGCTGGGGAATTTCCCGGAAACCATTTCCAGCAATCTGGCGGGCGCCGGGGATCCCATTCTGCGGGCTTTTATCGCCAATGCGCTCGGGGTGTCTCCCTCCGCGGTCACGGGCTCCCTCGACACCTACTTTGGGCAATTTGGCAGCCTCACTCCCGATCAACAGTTCGCGGTCCTCAGCCAACTCTCCAACCTGCCGGAACTCATTCAGTTCTTCGCCGACAATCCGGGCATTCCAAGCGAGTTCGCCATCAGCTCCCTACAGGCCGTCTCGGATGCGGCCTTGTCCCTGTTGCTCGATGTGACCGCGGCCCTCAATCCGGAAATTGTCTTTTGCTCGGTCACGGAGCCCAAGTTGTTTGGATTTTCTCTGACCGGCGGGTATCCGATTTCAAACACGCGCCTTTCCATCAGCAAGGAGGGCGTGGCCGGACAGTACACCTTTTCGCCCTCCCAAGTCCTTGGTAACATGCTGACCGCGATCTTCGCTCCGGGCGTTGCGGTGCCGATCGCGCCGCCCTCGGACAGCGCTTCCATCGGGATTGCCATCAGCGCGCCGGATTCCAGCCCGGAGGCCCTTGCCCTCCTGCGTACGGATCCCCTCGCCTACATCGGTGACCAACAGGAGCACATCTTCGCCAACACCCGCATGACCATGGCCTTTGGATTCCATCCATTCGGACTGGAACTGTTCAACGGCACGGGGCGGGTCTTGCTCCCCAGCATCGACAACCATCCCAGCAACCCGAATCGTCCCAAGGGGCATCCCTATTCGCGCCCGTCCTACCCATCGGCCCCCGAAGTCATCAATCTGGCCGTCGCGCAAGACAAGCTTTCGGACATTGCCTGGACGGGAACCGGTGCTGAACTCGCCGCTCTGTTTTCCACGGATACCGGCAAGGCCACCGCCGCCGCCAGCCTCGATCTGCGCGATGACTATTTTCCCTACGGTGGCTTTATCGGCCACGCCGCCCTGAAACTCCCCAAGCCGCTCACCGATGCCCCGCCACTGGACGCTATTTTTTCGCTCTTCGCGGAAGATCTCACTCTGCAAGAGCGATTTGACGCCGCCACGTCCTTGACGACCAACTACATCGCCGCGACCGCTGAAGTGGGGTATCTGCAGTTCTACATTCCCTTGCCGGGGCTGTCGCAGGATTTCTGGACTCAACCGGTCGACGCAGCTGATTTCATGGAGGCGCTCTCCGCAATCGATCTGGCGGCGGTGTCGGGGCCCTTAAACGCGCTCTATCCGTTCGACCAGTTCTTCATGCAGGGCGAGGCGTCGCTGAGCTTTCTCGGGGTGCCGCTCCTCGATGTCGACCTTGAAGTGGACCCCGCGGAAGGCCAATTCCTCATCAAGGCTGGGATTGACCCGGATTCGTGGCTGTATGACGTCATTCAGGCACAGGTGACGGTGGTGGTGGGGAGCCCCGACTACGTCGCTGAAATGGCGCCAGACGCCCTGGCCAATCCAGACGCACTCAATGTCGCCCCCAGCGAGCGGCTTCAAACAGTCGTGAATGACCTGCTACAGGCCAGCACGGATTTCGAAAAGCAGGCCGCCATGGAGGCTTTCGGCGCCATGGTCGAGAACACTCTTCCCAAAGCCTACATGGAAGTCAGTGCGGGGTTGAATATGAATCCGCTGCTTGAGGGCGCCGGCCTGAATGAATTCATGAAACTGAAGACCGCCGCTGGTCTCTACGCCTTTTCACCGCGTTTTGAACCGGATTACGCCACCCTTGGCTACACTGGCGACGTCATCTACCCGGACCCAGTCGGCAAGCCCACCGGCCCCTACACCCTCGCCCGCCGCAACGGGGGAATTGTCCTCATCGGGAGTTTCGACATGGGATTCAACCTGAATGATCCAGATCCGGCCAAGCGATTGGAGTTCAGCGTCTCGGAACTATCCGTCGGCTTCACCGGCACTGCCGGCAGTGTCCTGCCGGCCTTCTCCGCACGGGCCATGGTGCCGATTATAAACCTTCCGAATGTCTTCTCCTTCAACAGCGCCTCGGCCTCCAGCTTCCGCCTTGTGGACGGCTTTGTCTCGGTCAACAGCAACCCGCCAGAAGGCACGGGACCTGACTCGGATTTTATCAACGTCAGTGGAAGGATCGCCCCGATCGACTTGGGACCCTTTCTTCAAATCAGGTCCACGTCCTCACCGGACGGCTACATGGGAGGCTCCCTTCGCGTCACCAACTCCGACCAACTGCTGCCGACCACGGTCCTCTCCATTGAGCCGGCCATGGCCCTGCTTCCGCTGCTCGGGAGCGATGCCTCCGACCCGACCAGCCTTCGGGCCACCATCAGCGGCATCAGCGGGGGACCTTTCACCTTCTCCACGGTGCGTGGACAGGCATGGAGCGGGCGTCTCGAAATCACGGGGGCTCTTCGTCTGAAAAGCCCATTTGAAGACTACGCCACCGCTCCCATTCTGCTGGAAGCGGCCCCGCTCACCAGCGACGGGGTTATGGTCCCCTTCTACGCCGAGGCGGAAGGGGTCGGATTGGACGCCTTTGAGCTGCGGGTCCAGATTCCCAACGGGGTCACCGTAAACCTCTTTCCCGGCACCGATTATGCCGCCACTTTCACCATCGGCTCAGCCGGCGGTGCCAACAGCTCGACCTGCCTGCTCATCAATTCGGAGGGGCGGATCTTTTTCGACAGCGGCACGCAGGTCATCGAACTTGCCTTACCCGTTGATGGCACCGTCCCGCTGGCCCGCGTCCAAGGCCGCCTGCAATTTGGCTTTGAGCCGGGCGGCACGACCGCCGCGCCGGCCGTTTCGGTCTCAACCGTCGACTTTGGCACGCTCAATGGGGGCCGCTCCTCCACCCGCACCGTCAGCGTCAGCAATACCGCCTCCACCACCAGTCAACTCATCATCGACGCCCGCCTCAGTGATTCGGCGCATTTTGAGGTGACCCCGCACCGTCACATCCTCGGGCCCGGCCAATCCGCGGATTTTGTGGTCCGCTACACACCGGACTCCGCCTCGGCCCATTCCGCTACCCTGAACCTGACGCACAACGGCAGCGGTGACGCCATCGTTATCCCGCTCAGCGGGGAATCCCCCAGCAAGCCGGTATTCCATGCCAGCGCCTTCAGTATCCAGTTTCCGGATACGGTCATCAACACATCGGTGACCCGGGCCCTCACCCTTTCCAATCTTGGCACGGAGACCCTTACCATCAGCGATATCGCCAGCTCCATCTCGATATTTTCCATCCGTTCCGGCGCAACGCAGGTCCTCCCGACCACCCTCTCCCTCGCTCCGGGAGAAAGCCGCACCATTCTGATCCGAGCCACACCCACTTCGGGGATAGGTCAGTCTGGCACCCTCTCGATGACCACCAATGATCCGGATGCCCCGACCCCTTCCATCCCCCTCAGCGTCAACGGTTTCTATCGCTACTGGTACAAGCAACGGGAAGGCCGCGGGGACCACCGGTTTGAGGACATCGCCTTCTTTGGAGAACGGGGATACGCCCTCGGAGCGAAGGGCAGTCTCTTTGACGGCTGGGTCGGAGGCCGGGCATGGACTCGAGATGCCATCGACGCGGGATATCGCCTCAACGCCGTCACCCAGGTCTCCGCCACCACCGCCTACGCCGCAGGGGGCAGTCGCACCACCTCCGGTTCCACCGTTACCGAAAACACCCTCGTCCTCAGAACAACTGACGGTGGCACCACATGGTCGGCGCTTCCTAATTCTGAACTCATCCGGTCCGCAGGCAGCGGCAACACCGCCACCTGGCAGGCTAGCACCCTTGTTCCCGCCTCTGGGTACCTCGCCTTCGCCGGATCTGCCAACGGAAACGGCATTATCAGCGTACAGACCGGTACGAGTTCCTATCAGATTTCAACCATCTCTCCCACTATCGTCCCGGCCCTCAATGGCATCGCTATCTCCACCCACTCCTCCAGCCCGGTTGGCATCGCTGTCGGCGACAACGGAACCATCCTGCGCTCCACCGACGGAGGAAAAGGGTGGATTCGGATCGGGGAACCGGACGGCATCAGCAGCATCAACCTGAACAGCGTCGCTGCCAATCCGGCGAACAGCTTGCAATTTGTCGCGGTCGGCGACAACGGAACGATTCTTTATTCAGAGAATGCCGGATCCAACTGGACGGTCAGGAGTTCCGGTACCACCGCCGACCTTAACGGGGTCGTCCGGTCCGCGAACGGCAATTGGTACGCGGTCGGCAACGAGGGCACCATTCTAAAAAGTACAAATGGCAGCCTATGGAGCGCTGACCCGGTCCTCACCAGCGAGGACTTCACGGCCATCACCGTTTCGGGCGAGGGCACCTCCAGCTATGGGCAGACCTGCTGGGCCACGACCCGCCAGGGCAGTATCTTCCACCGCCAAACCACCCTTGTTTACAACGCCCTGCCAGTCCTCAATATCGATGAGGACTTCACTGATCCGGAAAACGAACGGGGTTCAGGGGAGAAGGCCGTCCGGCAAGTTCGCTTCCTGAACGATGGCGATGTGAACACCTCCGTGACCCTCGATCTGTCCGGAGCCAATGCCGGAGAGTTCACTCTACTCAGCGGATTCGCAGCCCCCGCCGGTAACGCCGTGACCCTACCGGCGCGCCGGTCGGTCACTTATGACATTGTATTTACAACCGGCTACTCAGGGGTGAAAGGAGTTATCCTGGATATCGCGACCCCGGACAACGCCTTTCTTGGAAAAACCCTTCCGACCACCATCCTAAATGAAGGCCGCAATCCCTACACGCCGTTGGGATACCTGTCTGTTCAGGAGCCCGTCCTGCAGGACCGCATGGTCGGCCAAGAATCAGCCGTCTATGCGACACTGTGGAACCGGGGCGAGGCAGAACTGGATATCTACAGTGTAGAAATTGAGGCAGACTCTAGCATGGGACA
>JBEAQI010000016.1:0-4156 GCA_041163965.1 Verrucomicrobiota bacterium
AGACCCGCTCAATGGCCTTGGAGAGGAGCACCTGGTAGCGCAGGAGGGCATCCGGGTCGCGGACGGAATCGGTTTGGAGACCGGCGACCTCCACGGCCGAGACGGCACTCCGCAAGGTATCCCGGATGGCGGTATCGATCTGGGGAACGGGCTTGGTGGAGGGACTGGGGCGCTGCACGACCTGGCGCCGATCTGGCAGGTTGCGATTGCGGCTCCACTCTTCATAGGAGATATTCGGTGCGGGCCGCGCGGGCGTGGGGGCGGGTGTCGCCGGGGGCGTCGGTGTCCTTGGAGACGGCTTGGGAGGAGGCTCGCTTGGCACCTCCGGCAAGGGCTTGAGCGGCTGAGTGGGCCTGACCTCGAAAGGGGGCAGCGGGTCTTCACGAGGTTGGTCGGACGGCTGGGTTTCCGGACTTGGTTGGGCCGCTCCCACCAACTCAAACACCAGCGGTTCCGGCTTCCTGCTCAAGGCCTGAATCAAGGCGAACAGGAGGGCCCCGAGGACAAAGAGCCCATGGACACCCAGAGCGAGTTTGAAAGCGCGACGAAAGAGCGGGTCCATCACGGAAAACAGCTCAGCGTGAACGGGTCTCCAGGCTGAGTTGCTTCAACCCAGCCCCTTTGATGAGGTCGAGCAGATCAATGACCCGCTGGTAGGCAAGCGAGGCATCGGCACGCACTTGAACCACGGGCGCGTCCGGAGAATCCCCCAAGAGGCGCAATCGCTCCTCCATCTCGCGGTCCGAGACCGGTTCATTGGTCCAAAAAAACTGTCCTCGCGCATCGATGCCCAAGAGGAGCGGTTCTCTTTCCGCGGCTTGTTGGGGCCGCGGGGCCTCCGTGGGAACCGCGATGTCAATGGTCTGCTGAAGCAATGGCGCTGTAATCATGAAGATGATCAGCAGCGCGAAGGCGAGGTCGATGAGCGGTGTCACGTTGATTTCCGACATCGCCCCGAGCGGCTTTTTGCGATGAAACTGGCGGGCCATTGCTAGAAGCCAATGCGCAGTTCACGGTATCGCCAATCACCCATTATCGGCTTCCTCTCACTCATCCGCTTCAAGCTCGATGCGATCCGCGAGGAGACTGGCGAAATTTTCCAGTTCCGTGATCTGCAGCTTCACCTGCGTCAGCAGATAGTTGTACCCGAATACCGACGGGATGGCAACCAGGAGGCCGGCCACCGTTGTGAGCAGGGCCCCAGAAACCCCCGGAGCCAGGGTGGCAATGCTGGCGCCCTCCGTCCCGGCAATGGCCCCGAACGCGTCCATGACGCCCCATACCGTCCCCAGCAATCCGAGAAAGGGAGCACCCGAGACAATTGATCCGAGGAGGTTCATCCGGCTCTCGTAGCGCAGTTGCGACCACGCCACCGCGCGCTGGAGGGCGTTTTCCATGTGCGCGATGGCATTTTTGCCAAGAACACTGCCATGCCATGCCTTGAGACCTTCGCGCCCAATGTGGGCATACGGGCCGCTGGCCTCTGGGAGAGCCGGATCGATCCGCAGAATCTTGTCGGTGGCATCCAAGCGTCTCTGGAAGGCCACATTGAGGCGCCTGAATCGGGCCAGTTCCAGATACTTGCCGATCATGACCGTCCATGCCAACAGACTGAAGATGACCAGCAGCAGCACAATCGCCTTGCCAGCCAAGTTGGACTGTCCGAAGGCCTGCAGCAGGGCCAGACTGGAGGCCGGATAATGGAGGAAAAAACTCGTTGCGGGAACCATCGGTGGCCGTATCATTTGGATGCCATCGCCCCTCGCAACGGAAAACATTCCCGCACCGAAATTTTCTTTACAAGACGGAGGACAGGGAGGACGGTGGGCGCGCGGGCGTCGACCATGGGGATCCCCCTCCGCCCCCTGACGATCCATTACTTTATTCTATGAACGCAAAATCCATCATTGACGAACTGACGCAGAAAATGGCCGCGGCCTCGGGCAAGACCGCCCTCGTGGGGCTCGACGGCTTCGTCGACAAGATCATCAAGCCGGTTGGCAATCGATTTGGTCAGGGCGCCGACTTTGAGCCCATTGCCACCATTGAGGAATTTGGGAACCGCATTCTTCAGGCGGCCGGGCAGTCCGCCAACATCGAGCTCTACGAGGAATACGAAAAACTGGGCGGCAACGGCCCCATCATGGCCAACGCGATTGCGAGTCAGGGACTCAAGACCCGCTACATCGGGGCCCTTGGGTTGCCGGTGGAGAGTGTCTTCGCCGAATTCGCGGAGCGCACCAAGGCCGTCAGCATCGCGCCCGCCGGCATCACGCATGCCCTTGAGTTCAACGATGGAAAGCTCATGCTTGGCTCCATGAAGGGACTCGATGAGGTCACCCTTGATCGCGTCATCGAGATCATGGGCGAAGGGGCCTTTATCGATACCGTCAACCGGTCAGACCTCATCGCCCTCGTCAACTGGACGATGATCCCCAACATGACCGCTTTTCTCGAGCAGTTCCTCACCCGCATCCTGCCCAATCTGGGACCCTTGGAGAGCGGCCGGACCTTTTATTTCGATCTCGCCGACCCGGCCAAGCGCTCCCGTGGTGATCTCCGCGAGGTCCTGCATGTCATTTCCCGCTTCCGCTCCCACGGGGCTGTCATTCTCGGCTTGAATTTGTCCGAGGCCCGCCAGGTCTGTGAGGTCCTTGAACTCGGCAAGGTCGATGATTCGTCTGAAGAGTTGAAGTCCGCGGCGACACGGATCCGCAATGCCCTGAGCCTTTCCTGCGTGGTGGTGCATCCACGCGCCGGCGCGGCCTGTGCGACCCGCGACGGAGCCTGGTATGTGGAGGGGCCATTTTGCAAAAACCCGAAAATCTCCACCGGCGCGGGCGATCATTTTAATGCTGGATTCGCGACCGCGGAGGTCCTCGGCCTCTCCCCCGAGGCGGCTCTCACCCTCGCCGTGGCCACCAGCGGACAGTACGTCCGCACCGGTCGCAGCCCCTCCCTGCGCGAGAGCGCCCGCTTCATCGAAAGCTGGACGTCCGGCACCCTTGCTGATTAGATTCTGCCATGACTGAGAATGATGATTCACGTGGGTACCTGATTTCCTTTGAAGGGTCTGAGGGCAGTGGCAAGTCGACCCAAATCAGCCGCATTGCGGAGCGCTTCGAGGCCGCCGGATATGATATTGTCGTGACCCGCGAACCAGGCGGGACTCCGATTGGCGAGGAAATCCGCCACATCCTGATGCATGCCGTTGAGGCGGATGGAATGATGCCCGAAACGGAGTTGCTCCTCTTTGCGGCGAGTCGGGCCCAGTTGGTGCGGGAAGTCATTCTCCCTGCTGTCAATGCGGGGAAGATCGTGCTCTGCGACCGCTTCATGGACTCGACCACCGTCTATCAAGGGGTGGCGCGCAGCATCCAGTCCGAGCCGGTCCACCTCATCAACACCTTCGCGGTTGGCAAAATGATTCCGGACGTCACCGTCGTCATTGATCTGGATGCGGAAACCGGCCTGCAGCGGGTCCGGCATCGCGCCAACGACATGCCAGACCGCATGGAAAAGGAGAATATCGAATTCTACCAGAAAGTCCGCAACGGCTACCTCATGCTGGCCAAGGCCATGCCCGACCGCTTCGTCGTTGTCGATGGGGAATTGCCCAAGGCGGAGTTGGAAGAAGTCATTTGGAAAGAATTACGCCACCGGGTGATTTAGCATGGGCGGTCTCGCTACCCTACCGGAGGCACTGAAGGCCCTGCGCCCGGTGCAAATTTTGCAGGGCAACCTTGCCAAAGGACGCCTCGCCCACGCCATTCTCCTCAAGGGCGACGATCTCTTCGTCCTCCAACAGGTTGCCGAGGCCCTTGCGGCGTCTGTCCTCAAGACAACCCGTCCGGCCACCGAGCATCCGGATTTCTTCACCTTGCGGCCTGCCAAACGCGCCCGCCTTATCGCGGTCGGCAATCGCCAGACCGATGAGCCCAACACCGTTCGCAAGCTCATCCGCGACCTCAACCAGTCCTCCAATCAGGGTGGGTACAAGGTCGCGGTGATTTACGAGGCCGACCGCATGAACCAACAAGCTGCAAACGCTTTTCTCAAAACGCTCGAAGAACCACCCCCCGAAACCCTCATCCTGCTCCTGTCCTGCCGTCCGTATGACCTGATGGACACCATTCGCTCGCGCTGCTTTCAATTT
>JBEAQI010000017.1:0-7822 GCA_041163965.1 Verrucomicrobiota bacterium
GGCCGTTCCTTTCCTCGCCGCATGGCTGCTCTATCAGAATGTCTTCACGGCAAGGGCCTCACCCACCCGCTCTTCCTTCGCGCTCCCGCCCCATGCCACCCTAATCGCCGCGGGCCTGCTCCTTCTGCTGCTGCTTCCCTTTCATGCCCTGTCTGAGGTTAACCCCTTCTGGAGAGCCCCGCTGTGGGGTCAGGCCCTCCTTTTGCTGCTCTACAGCCTCCTGGCCGGAGCCTATGTGCTCGGCCCGCGCGCCCTCCCGGCGATGCTCTTTCCCTTGCTGCTGCTTTCCACCATGATCCCATGGCCGTACCGTCTCGAAACGGCCCTCGTGCAAGGCCTCACCCACCTTGTCTCGGCTCTTTCCGTGAACGTCCTGCTCTTTATTGGGTTTCCCTTTGAGCTCCAAGGCAACAGCCTCCATATGGGGGAGACCCGGATCGGAATCAATGAGGCCTGCAGCGGCATCCGATCCCTTCAGGCGCTTTTCATGGTGACCCTCTTCATGTGCGGTGTATTCGAAATTTCAGCACGAGGGCGAGTCCTCAGCCTTCTCCTGCTCCCTCTCATCGTTCTGCTCACCAACACCGCCCGGGCAGTCTTCCTCTCGCTGCAGTTGGTCCTCCATGGCGACGATGCCTACTCGCGTTGGCATGACCCCGCCGGCCTCATTGCCTTCTCCCTTTCGATGCTCCTGCTCATCCTCGTTCTGAGCGGAATTTCCCGCCTCCTCCCTCCGCGCCTCCTCCCCGCCCGCGCTCCCATGGCCCTCCCAGCGTTTCGGCCGGACCAGTCCTTCATCGGCCTTCTCCTGCTTCCGCTGCTCGCCTTCTGCCTCGTGGAAGGGTGGTTCCGCCTGCAAGAGTGGCGCCACCCTCCGCGTCCCATGCTCGAATTCTCCCCCCTCCAAACCGCCGCCCTGCCATGGCAACCGCTCCCTATCCATGAACAGATTTCCGCCGCCCTGGGGTTTTCCCACGGGGCACGATTCCTTTTTCAAAGCGCTTACATGGGCCCGTGTGAGGCCTATTTTTATGGGTATCACCGCGACAACAAGCTCAGCAGCGTCTCCTCCTACGGGCATTCTCCGTTGATCTGCATGGAGGCCACCGGCGCACGCCTCATCACCCGCTTCGCACCTCTCTCTTTTGACAGCTCCCGCGCTGATGGCTCCCGCGCCGGGAAGCGCGACCCCGCGCCCGTGCCAATCAATCTGGAACATGCGCAATTTCGGGACGCGCGCGGGAGGGACTCTCACGTCTTTTGGGAAACCTTCGAATCCAACAACCGCGGTATCGCTCCCGATCAGCTCGCCCGCCTTGATTACCTCACCCAGTGGCGACTCCTCCTGCTCGGACGACGCGACTACTCACGCCAGGTATTGCTCCTCAATATCAATGGCGCTCTTACCGCCGAAGCTGCCCGGCAATACGCCTTCACGATCCTTGCCGCCTCGCTTCGCTCAGCGCAAGGAGATGGCGCTCCCTCGGCAATAACTCCAGCCGCTCCGCTGAACTCAAAAACGCCTCCCCACTCGCCCCGAGAAGACCCGCGCAGACGCGCAGATATCGGGGCGCACTGGGATCCAAACCCGGCATCTGAGCCGTAAATCCGCTGGCAAAGGTAGGCTCGCCCGCCAACAGATGGGAAAAGCCCAGCAGCAGGCGAAAATCAAAGGTCTCCGGATAACGGGCCATCAAGGCCTCCAAATGCATATGGTCTTCATGGGTCCACCCATGGATCAGCAATCGAAGGTACAGCGTGAAAGCCAGCGCCACCGGATACGGCTCCAAGGCCTCTGGATCCAGGTCCTCCAAGAGCGCCTCAAGACGGGCTTGATCGGCTTGATAATACGCCACCATCAAGGCTTTTTGGCGGTAGGGAAGGTGATTCGGTTGGTCCGTTAACAGCCTCCTGTACAGAACCTGCAAGGCCTCCCACCCCGCGATGGCGTACAGTTTGGCTTCCAGAATGGGGACCTCCGCAGGGTCCGCAATCTCCGCCGCAAGGACAAAACTCTCCCGGGCCTCCATTGCCTGCCCAAGACCAAGCTGACCCATCCCGCGATAATAGGTCAGCAGGGCCCGGGCGCGGCTTCCAACGGGGGTGGCTCCCACCTCCTCCGTCAATTCAAGCAGCACCGTCTCCCGACCTCCCTTCAGGCAGGCCTCAAAGTAGACTTCCATCTGTCCCCCTCGGGCAGTGTATTCTGAGAAATCAAGGGATTCCACCACCCACGCCGCCGCTTCCAGCCGGATCGCCATCAAGGCCAACCGCGTCAACCCCTCCCCCTCCGCTTCGGCAAGCAACCGCCTGAAGGAATCGTGTGTCGTTCCGGATTCCACCTCTCCCGCCGCTTCCAATACGCGATAGGCCGCCAATTCGTCGGTCGGCAAAGCCGCCATCTCCAGCAATTGGCGGGCGACCGCAAGACGGTCCTCCGTCGACCCTCCTCCCATCCGTAGCAAAACCCGGGCCGCCTCGCGTCCAGAGTCGCCCCCCTCCGCCATCAAATCCGCCAAATACCCGCGCGCCGCCTCCTGCCCATTCTCCCCCAGCAGGACACTTCTCAGCTCTATGGTATCACGATGCGCTTCCCACGTGGCCCCCGCCCGCCCAATCAAATCCTCGCTGATCGCGAGGGCCGCTCCGTACCGCTTCATCGCCCGCATCGCCCGCATCCAGATCGCCCGCGTCTCAACTCCATCGTCCTCCAGCAGCAACCGGTTCAGAAACGGTAGGGACTCCTCGTTCGCCCCACTCTCCAAAAGCAACCCGATCAACTCGCGCAACTCCTCAACCGGCTGTTCGGGATGATCGAGGCCACGCCGCCACCAATCCACTGTCAGTGGAGAGCGCTGCCTCAAATTGGCCCGCGCCGTCAATAGAGCCGCCTTCGAACGGCTTCCATCGAGGTAATATGCCGCCGCTCCAAAACGGGCCGCCGCCGCCCACCGGCCTTCCGCCAGCGCTTCCTCCGCCCGCCTCTCAAAGGTATCGGCTCGCATCCCAACCACCCAGTCAGGCCCGTGCGCCAATCCCAGCACCCCCAGCAAGCCCATTGCCACCAATCCCGCCACCGCGGCTGTAATAATCGTCTTTGATTTGTTTCGCATGCTCCCTTCTTAACCACCCCTCTCCAGACTGACAAGTCATGACAAAGAAAGATTTAGGGTGTATTACCTATTTTTTCTTGCAATGGCCGAACCCTTGCGGCAGGATGAGCTCACGAAGCGAATCCTAACCGATATACCAATGAAACACACCATCTCCTTGATCCTTGCCCATCTGCTGTTGGCCGGCCCACTGGTGAGCCAATCCATCACCGTTATCAATCCGGACAATACCGGCCTTTTCCACGACCTGGTCTCCGCCATGACAACGGACGTCACAGACCTCTATGATTCCGTCGGATTTGATGATTTCAACTTTACCACCGATGCCCTCCTCGGGGGATCCTCAGGAGATTTCATCGCACCAGCGGCTCCCTTCATGTCACTGGGCACGGATTATCTCTTCAGCCGCGTCGAAACTAACCCGGATGCTTTTGCCATCCCCGCGGGCCGGGAAATCCGGATCGGCTACTTTGGTAATGAATCATGGGACCTGAACAGTCTCTCCATCCGTGATGACACCGGTACCGCTGAAGTCCTCTTCTCCTATGACCGCTTCGGCGGAGTCTTCCCAACCGTCGGTCCACCGCAGTCGGCCACCATCCAGGTCGCCGCAGGCGCATCGTCCGCCTTGGTCCGCTTTGAACACACCAACGCCTTGATCGGAAGTACAACCCAATCCAATGAAAACCGGTTTCACTTTTTCAAAGGCCACACCCTCCAAGGCACACCGCTCCCGGTATGGGTAATCGGCATCGATGACCGGGAAAATACACTCGTCGACTTTGATGATGGATTCTTCTACCTGCAGGTGGTTCCAGAACCGTCCCAGATCGCTGTCATGGCCCTCGCCGGGATGGGATTGCTGGTCCTCCTGAGAGAACGCCGCCGTCGTCGCAGGCTCTGAACACTTTGACACCCATAGGTGTCAATCCGGGGAAGCATGAGGCCATCCTGTAAAGGATGGCCTCTCTGCATCTCACATCGGTGACAGTCGTCCCATCAGGGAAAATCACGCAAAATAAGCGCGTTTATCTGCAACGAATCCAAGGCCGCGTCAAAGATGGTCACGGCGTCCATGTCCCCGTGGAATGGATCCATGGTGCGCAATTGGCGATCCCGGTAAAGCGTCGCCTTCTGAACCTGTCCGAGGCCATTGGAGTCGTTTTGCTTCCAAATCTGGGAACCCTCGCCGGATCCGGTGAGAACACCGTTCACGTACAACTTGAACGCGTCCGCCTGTACAGTCGGCCCGCCATTCAGCACCACCGCGAGGTGCGTCCACTCCCCGGCCGTCAAGAAACCACTTTCGAGCGTTGTCCCCGCCCAACCGGACTCACTGGTGGGCTTGTTCCACCCGCTCGCCAAGACACGGCCGCGATCGAGAATGAGGTTCAGCCCGCGCCAGTATCCACCCTGTTCATACAAAACCGAAGTCCGGTTCAAAAGGTCCGCATCCGCCCGGATCCACAGAGAGATCGTCATCTGCGCCCGCAAATCGCGGTTAAGGGTGGGACTGTCGGGGATACGCAATCCTTTTTGGTTCCCTTCAAAACTCAAGGCCTGTCCGTCCACACCGGTGGCCACGGGCATATCGGCGGCCTCAAGGTTGAGATTGCCGGAACCGCTGTCAAAACCGACCTGCTCCCCGACTCCCTCAAAGTACCACGCGTGCACCGCCACCGGCACTTCCACCGGATCCGGATCCTCGGGAGGAAACGCCGCTGGTCTCAAGGGACCGATGACGCTCCATGAGGACACCACCTCGTCGCGAAAACTCCGAACCCGGACGGTGTACTCAATTGCGGGGTCAAGGACACCGGAACGCCACTCAAGAACGGTGCTTCCGACTTGGGCCACCGGACTGAAGAGCCCGCCCTCCGTTGATAGCTGGACTTCATAGCCGTCCACAAAGTCCACAGCCTGCCACGATACGGCTATGATACCGGGATCCGCGCTCACCAGCGCCAAACCCGTCGGCGCGCCAACGGGTGGCTCAAGGGGTTGGACCAGACCGCTCTGCACCCAGGCAGATACCAGTCCGTCGCGTACCGCCCGCACCTGAAATGTGTAGAGGGATTGCCATGACAGGCCGCTCACCAAACGGGAGCGCTCGCTCGCCGGAGCAGAGTCCAGCGCCGCAAAAGGCCCTCCGTCCACCGATACCTGAAGCTCAAATCCATCCACTGTGCCCCCCACCGTCCATTCGAGTTGAATGGTGTCGGTCGCGATTGGCGTCGCCCCCACCGACGGGACGGGGACCGGAACCGGCTCGGGATCGACAACCGTTTCATCCACAAGCTGGAACCGTCCCGCCGAAGTCATCTCAAAACTTTCGGCATCACCGCGGTACAGCCTGATGGGACTTGTCAGCGTGTTCCATGAGGCGGGCTCAAGGAGAAGGGACCGACTGGTGTCGGGGTGCATCACGCGCAGTGTGAAGCGGTGTCCTACGGGATAACGGCTGAGATTGGAGATCGCCAACTTGACGCCGTCCTGCACCAGATTGGTGATAACGAATTCGGGGTTGTCAGGAGCAAATGAATACACGCCGTTGCTCGCCGTCCAGGTGTTGACCTCGACCGGCTTGGAGACGTTGGCCTCAAACACCGGAAGCACACTTGTCCCTCGGTACAGGGTGGTTTGTGGCACAAGGTTGCCCGACAGGATGACAGAGTGCTCGGACCGGGCCACGGTGTTGTCACTGCGAAAAAAGAACCACGCCGGCGAACCTTCGCTCACCACCGTGTTGCGTCGGATGAGCCAGTTCTTCTGCGGGACTGCCACCGCCGCGTTCATGATCACATGGCCAATCCGATACTTGGAGGCCGTGAAGGTGTTGTCCTCCACAAGGAGGTTGTTGAACGCTCCCGGCAACCCGTACAGGTTCATGTACGAAATGTACAGACCCCACTCGCAATTGGAAATGTAGTTGCGGCTCATTTCGACATTGTGGGCAAAATCGCTCAGAAAAACCGCTCCATTGATGGCCCCATTAATGGTGCTGTCCATCACCTTGAGATAGGCGCCCGGCGTCCCAAGATAGACAACGCCGAAGTGTCCGCGGAAGGATCGGTCGAGATCAATGTCGCAATTGTGGATTTCACTGTATTGCCCCTCGTCGCAATAATTCTCTACGCCATTATAAGTGTTCCAGATGCGACTGTCGCGTAGGATCATGTTCCCGGAAATGCTCACCGCACTGGAATTTGTATCATGGATATCGCAGTTCTCAATGAGGATCTCCGCATAGTTGGAACCGCCCTTGTATAGGATCTCGCCCCGCCAACCGTGTATGGCTGAGTTCCTCACCGCAAGGGCGTACATTGGAAGGGCTCCGAAACTGAAGACGATCCCCTTGTTGGAAATGTCCCACTCCTCAAGGTCGTCATACGGAGTGTACCAACTGTCCTTGCCAGTCGCCACGGTGTTGCCACGCATTTCCAGCCCATCCCACGCAATGTTCCGAAAATTCCCGCTCCCCACCTGCTTCATGACAAACAGACTCCCCCGGATGTAACGACCGGAGCTGTTGCGGGGAATCGCCGCCCGCACCACCGTCCGCTGCACCGTGTTGACCTCGTAATCCATCGGATCCTTGCCGGACCACACCTTGAAGGAAAGAATACTGCGTCCCACGCCATCCCCGAGAAAGGTGATGTTGCTGTGCGCGGGCTCGAGTTCAAAGACCGCCGCGTTGAGATGGTCAAAGACCTCGTAGTGCCTGAGGTATGCGTCTCCTTCGACCCCAAGGGCCGCCGGTGGGGCGTCAAACCCACTGTGCCACCCAGTCCCAGCTCCTTCCAAAAGGCTGCCATTGGGTCGCCACCCCTCCGCCGTCCACTGCTCAATCCGACCCGTTCTCAAATTCAAGGCGGCATCCGCTCCGCTTGGCCCACCCGGATCCGTATTCGTGAATAACCATCCGGAGGCAATCTGCCCGGGTTGAATCGACGCGGCTTTCTGAAGCCAGACCCCGCCCTCCTTGCGATACAGGGTCACCACCGCCCGACCCCCAGGCGATACCTCGTACACCCCGCTCGGAAAATAAACGGTGCCGCCACCAACCGCTCGTACCGCCTCGATTGCAAGCTGGATCGCCGCGGTGTCGTCCACCCCGTCATCCGCTACCGCACCAAAGGTCCTCACATCAGTGACGGCCTCTGCCAACCCGACGACCTCTGCCAACCCAGCCCAACAGGCCAATATCCCCACTACCACTTTCCAACGTATTTTCTGCTTCATACCGCCGATCTTCAACAACGGGCTCCACCGGAAAAGTCACCGCTTCGTGTCCTTCTGCGTTTCACACGGGTTTTATCAGCGCTCCCTGCACAATGCCGCTTTTCAGGGGGACTTTCCTCAGGAGCCTTTCAACAACCGGTAAAACCCCCGGCATCTCTAGCGGCTCACCCACTAAGGGCAAGGTATTTAGGGTAAAAACCCTAATTTTCTTGATTGATTCTCTACGTCCTGATTAGAGTGCCTTCGGTGAAGGCGGTCTCTCCAAATGATTGGCGTTGTTCAGGCGCGGAAGTCCATCTCAAGGCAGTGTCACGGGTCATCCTTGGCTTGCTTGTCTTTGCGGTGGAAACCGCACAAGGCACTGTCGCAGACTACGCGCTGTGCGCCGGGGACCGAATTCGGGTCGACGTTCTTCTCGAGCCGGACCTCACTATTGAACAGCGGCTGGATAGGGTTGGAGAGGTGAC
>JBEAQI010000018.1:0-4147 GCA_041163965.1 Verrucomicrobiota bacterium
GGCCATCACCTCGCTTCGGGTCACGTATCCTGCATCTGTCAACCGGTCCGCCGCCATCGCCCCGCTACCCAATACGAGCAGACTCCACAACGCCAGCGCTTTTTCTCGTCCGCTTTCGCTCCTCATATCGGTCTTGATAACCGCCGTGCCCCGCTTGGCAACGCCAACGCGCACAGTCACGCAAACAAAAAAACAGGGTAAATACCTTATTTTTTAATTGAATGAAGCCGGCCCTCGCCCTAATCTGCCCGCATGCAAGGGACACCAATCCGGAGAGGAACCGAGCACCGTGGATGGCCACGGGCCCTGCTGGGTTTGTGGATGGGAATGCTGGCCGGCGCACTGCGGGCCGAAATCGCGGTAATCCCAGATCCATCCCTGCGGGCGTCCATAGAATCCGCCCTCGGTATCGCTCCCGGAGATTCGATCGCAACGGACGCCCTCGCTCAGCTGCACCAGCTGCAGGCCGCCGGATTGGGCATTACCTCGCTTAGCGGGCTGGAACATGCCACCTCATTGGAAACGCTGGTCCTGAGAAACAATCTGCTCCATGACCTCTCCCCGTTGCAAAACCTGACCTCGCTGCGGCGGCTTGAAGTCGATGGAAACGGGCTCTCCGACCTCACTGCCCTCTCCGGGCTAACGAACCTGACCGCCCTCTTCGCGCACCAAAACGAGATCAGCGACCTGCGTCCGCTGGCGGGTCTCACCCGATTGGAGGACCTCATTCTCTTTGACAATGCGATCGTCGACCTCGAAGCGCTGAGCGCGCTCACCGCGCTCAAGCGGCTGAACCTGAGCCAAAATGCGATCCTCACCATCGACGCGCTGGCCCCCCTCGCCAATCTGGAGGTCCTCTTTCTGGCGAACAATTTCATCAGCGACCTGCACGGCCTGAGCGACCTTGCTGGCCTGCGGCAACTGGACCTCGCCAATAACCGCTTGTCCGACTTGAGCGCCTTACAGGGCCTTGCCGCCCTGGAAACGCTGAATGTTCGATCCAATTTTCTTGTCGAGGATGCCGCCATCCTGCTGCCGTTGCTGAGTGGGAATATGGGTCTCAGCGTTCAACTAACGCCGCAGAAGATGGGACGATCCTACCACGATTGGCTCTCAGAGTGGAACATCGCCGAAGACAAGAGCGCCCCGGAAGCTTCACCGGCACCTTACCTCCCTGCCAACATTCTGCTGTTTTCGATGGGCTCTGGCCCAACCGTGAATTCAACCCCGCAGGTCACCGCCTTCTCCCAGTCGGGCGACCCGAACCCTCGCTTGCGTTTTACGAGAGATCTCAGCGCAGTGGGGATCATCCGGCTTGTCGAATGGAGCCGAACGCTCTCTGAGTGGCACCCCGCCAGCATCGACCGTGTCCTCGTTCTCGATGAACCCATCCCCAATGTCCAATGGGTGGAAGCGGTTGTTTCACTTCCTGATCCAGAACTGGACGCGCCGCTGTTTCTCCGACTCCGCGTCGCTTCTTCGCCCTGACGGTTCACCCCAACGGCCTTTCTCCCTAATGATGGTCGATGATGACCCGCCCGAATACCCTTTAATCCGCTCTTATCATGAAACATAAAACGCGCAACTTCCGCAACCAAGGCTCCCGTCCGCGGCAATCCGCCCGCACCCCGCCAGTCGACAAAAGTCCGGCGGAATCCTACCCGCACGATGCCCCTTACCGGCATAGGCCGACACACTGAGGCCCCAGCAACCGGGCGGGAACCGGACTGATCGGCCACCCGTCTTCCACGACGCACAAACAGGGTCGGTGCTTCCCACTGTCGGAGTTGATCGACATGGCCTTCAATGGGCTTGCGCGAAGGTGAGACTCGCCCTTAGACCTAGGGCATGATGCATCGAATCAGGCTCCCCTATCGCTCCCTGCTGTGGCTACCGTTGGCGCTCCTGTTTGTCGTCCCCTCGAAGGCGACTCCTACCATCACGCCGGCCGCGGCGGGCTTCGACGGGGAGCGCCTCCAACGTCTGACCAGCGCGCTGGAAGCGGCCGTGAGCGAAGAGCGGATGGCAGGAGCGGTGGCCCTGGTCTTAAAAGATGGCGAGGTGCTTTATGAGCAAAGCGTTGGCATGCGGGATCGCGAGGCTAGGGAGCCCATGCGGACCGATACCATCTTCCGCATTGCCTCCCAGAGCAAGGCCATCACGAGCACCGCCATTCTTATTCTTCAGGAGGAAGGCAAACTGCTCATTTCAGATCCTGTCGCGACGTTCCTACCTGAATTTGAAGCGACCACCGTGGCGGTCCCGGACGGGGCCGGATCCTACTCCGTCGAACCGGCCAAGCGGCGCATCACCATTCGCGACCTGCTCACCCACACCTCCGGAATCGGCTACGGCCATGGTCGCGCCGCTGCGGAATGGAAGGCCGCCGACATCCAAAACTGGTACTTCGCCCACCGTGATGAACCAATACGGGAAACAGTCCGCCGCATGGCCGAACTCCCCGCCGAGGCCCACCCCGGCGAACGCTTTGTGTATGGCTACAGCACGGATATCCTCGGGGCCATCGTCGAGGTCGCCAGCGGCCTTCCTTTGGATCAATTTTTCGCGGAGCGGATTTTTGCCCCCTTGGGCATGGTCGACACGCACTTTTATCTGCCGCCGGAGAAAGCCGATCGCCTGGCCGTGGTGTATTCACGTGGTGACGACGCCACCCTCACGCGGGCGCCCAACCCCGGTTTCATGATCAGCCAAGGCCATTACATCGATGGCCCGCGACGCAGCTTCTCCGGGGGCGCTGGCCTCCTCAGCACCGCTCACGATTACGCGCGTTTTCTGCAAATGCTGCTCAATGGCGGCGAACTGGACGGCCAGCGGATCCTCAGCCCCAAGACCGTGGCCCTCATGACCGCCAACCACTTGAACGGGATCGACTACCGACCCGGCCAAGGCATCAGTCTCGCCTTCCGCGTCGTTCAGGACGTCGGCCTCTTCGGAGAGCCGTCGGAAATCGGGGATTATGCTTGGGGCGGAGCCTACCACACCACCTACTGGGTCAGTCCTCATGACAACCTGGTGGTGGTCTTCATGACCCAGCTCATTCCCGCCAAAGGATCTGACTTGCACCAAAAGCTCCGCACCCTCCTCTACCAGGCCCAGGTGGAATAGCCGACCACCGCGCGAATCGTATTCCCGACATCTCAAAAAGGAGTGCTGCCGTCCTCCGGATCCCAAAAGCGGATGGCGATAATGCGCATCTCGGCATCAAGATCGAAGACGGTGGCCCGGTCCTCCTCTTGAGGAAATGGATCGAGCAGTCCGTCTGCATCGGCTAAAAATATACGGTGCGGATACTTTCTCATCTTTGGCAGGGCGAAGACCCGCCCGACAGCCGGCATGCCGAAGATGTCGTTGATCAGTACCGCAGAATGGGTCTCCAGAAAGCCCTCGCCATGCTCAGCAAAATATTTGTTGGCCTTCTTTCCCATGCCCATTGTGAAGGTCACGACAACGTGCGCCGTCCCCGTGCCAATCGTCATCTCCTGCTCATGCTGATCCTCACCCTGCAGGGCTGGAAAAACCGTTCCCACTTGCAAATCAGCCGCGGTCAGAACGGCTCCAGATAAGGCCATCAAGACGGTGGCCAGCATGAACAGGGTTATCGTGTTGGTCTTTTTTGGTATCATAAGTGCGGTGCTCGTTTGTTTGTGAATTCAGCTCTGGCAGACCGGACCCGTCTCCTCAACCGGAAGACAGACCGCAAATGCGGACTGAAGAGCGCTGGCCCTCGCAAACCGTCGGAGTGGCTCTGCCATGGCCTCAAAGGAGAGGCGAAATGTTCCAAAGTGGCAGGGAATGACGACCCTTGCCTTGAGGGCCAGAGCCGCCGCTACCGCCTGCTCCGGATTCAAGTGGCGTTTCCGAAGGACAAACGCGGGGGAATAAGCGCCGATTGGAAGCACCGCATAATCCGGGGCATAGGCTGACCCGATCTCCTCAAAATGTCCTCCCCATGCGGTGTCGCCGGCAAGATAGAGGGAGCGCTCGCCGACTCGCACGAGATAGCTGAGGGCCTCCAAGCCGCGTTGCCACGGATAACGCCAGCCTCCGTGAACCGCGGGCAAGGGAATGATCTCCACCGCTCCCACCTGTATCGGTTTCCTCAACTCCGCGACGGTCAAAGGAGCAT
>JBEAQI010000019.1:0-2676 GCA_041163965.1 Verrucomicrobiota bacterium
CCGGGATATCGGGCCGTGCTGTCGGTGTAGGTATAATTTAGTGACAAGGTGGGGGCCGATGGCAGCCAGTTCTCCACGAAGCCGAGGGCCACCCGCCATCCAAGCTCCACCCCGCGAAGGCGGGCCGGAGACCCGTTCACCGGATAATTCCTCGTGAATCCGGGATCGTCCAGATAGACCGTGTTCCCCTCAACGTCGACAATAAAGTCGTCGATCCGTTTCTCAAAGAAGCTGAGGGAAGCCTCGCCCCATGGCCCCAGCAGGAGGTCCGCCCCAAGGTCGGCGGCAAGGGCATCAAATGGCCGAAGGTCGGGGTTGCCGGACCGGATCTGCCTTGTATCGAGATTCACCCGGCTGGAAGGGCTGAGGTCGCGAAAATCAGGACGCTGCAGGGTCCGGCTCAGCGAGGTGCGCAGCATCGCCCGATCCCCCAATCTTAGGAGCCCGTGCAGGGAAGGAAAAAGGCGCCCGTCGGAGCGCTTCAAAGACACGGGAATGACCTCCGTGCGGCGCTGGCCCTCCGCCGACTGGATGCGGGTCTCATATCCACTCGTGGTCATCTCGGATTGCTCGCCGCGCACCCCTCCAATGAGGCTCCACGCCCCGCTCTCCACGCGCACCATGGCATATACGGCCTGAATGTCCTCAGAGACGGAAAAGTCGGAGGCAAAGGTGTCCAGCTCACTGCTGAAACTGTCCTCCACTAGACCCTCCGTGGACAAGAGGCGCTCCTTGAATCGGGCTGTGTCCAGCAATGGCCCGGCAGGATATCGGCCCCCCATGAAAAATCCTGTTCCGCTGACGGGGTCGTCGGCCAGCGAAAAGGCGGTCTCGCCGGGCAACCAATGGGACTTGGCCTGATCCTGGCTGGCCTCGCGAAACCGGCCTTTCAATCCGGTCTTAAAGGTCCACTTCTGAGCGGAAAGATCCCACTCGCGCGCCACATCAAGCCGCAGGGCAAGCTCCTCGTCGCTCTCCTCAAACTGGGTATCGATGCTACGGCTGAAGCGATACTGGTCTGGCGCCAAGGCGGTTGCCTCACCATGGGAAAAACTGACCAGTGGATAGGAAGACCCCGCTCCAAGCTGATAGGCGCCATTCGATTGGCGCGGCGTAACGAAGTAGGCATTGTCAGACCGGGGAATGGTGCGACTGGCCCGGGAATACCCGAGCGACTCCTCAACGACCCAGCCATCCCAGCGGTGGGACCCGCCCAGCACAAATCCGCGGGATTCGTTTTCCACCCTTTGGAGAAGAAACTGCTTCTCGAACCGCATGCGTTCAAAGCTGCCTGACTGCGGAGTCAGCTCCGTCACGACCCCTCGGGTAAATTCATAGGTGTGAAAATTGGCATGGGTGAGGACGGTGGACTGGTCCTGGAGAAATTTTAAATGCAGCCGCGTCACCGAGTTGAGCTCAAGGTCAATCCCCAGCAGCAGGCCCGCAGCGCTCCGATCAGAGACACGACTGCCGACACGAAGCCGCGAAAGATAGGGAATGGAAACGCCGAGGGTCGGAGAAAAGCGCTCAGGCCACTGGTTGAGAACCCTCAATTCCTCCGCCCGGGAGTTGCCGGCATTGGCATTGAGGGCCACCAGAACCCCCAACCGGGCCGTTCCTCTCAGGGCCACAGGTGTGGAATGAGTCAGGCTCAGGCGGTTCTGCCGCAACCCGGAAAAATCGTCGAGGGTGGTCCCCGCACTCAGGGTGGTCCGGGAGACCCGACTACCGCTGATGCGCCCTGTTCGGAGGTCCACCGTTCCGCCCACCGCATCCATGTCCATGTCGGGAGTCGGGGCTTTCATGACATCAATCCGCTCCAGAAATTCGCGGGGAATCGTGTTCAGGCTGCCACCACCACGGGTGCTGCCGCGCCCACCACCTCCGGCCATGCTCTGGCCATCCAGCGTCAGTCGGGTCTGGGAAGCCGCCGCTCCACGAATGCGGATTGCTCCGCGGCCGGCTTCATCACTCCCGACCGAAACGCCCGCCAAGCGGGACAAGGCATCGCCAACGGCCTCCCCGGGGTCCTCACGGAGCGTCTCCTCGGAGACAATCTGGAGGGGATTGGCACTCGCGGCCTCCTCGGCTCGGTCACGGTCACTGGCCGTCGCCTCCACGGTCACGGTCAGAGCCTCCAGATTAAAGACCACCGGTTGGAGGAGGACCACCTGCGGCATCACCGCACCACCGACTGCGGCGAGAGGGACCCTCTTGGAATAGTAACCGCTCGCGGAAATGATGGCCTCGACCGATGGCTCCTCAAGCATGACCCGGATCAGCCCCTCCGGATCCGCAACTTCATGAACCCCGATGGCACTAAGCGACAAGGCAGCTTGAGGGACAGCCTGACCGGTGGCGGCATCCAGAACCCGGACGCGTAACGGCTCCCCTTGTGCCACGATAGCCAGCGCAATGAAGGCCACCGTCAAAAGCGCCGACCTCCATCGAGTGGGCAACGTAAGGTTCATGGTGCAGTCTTGAGGCGGTCCGTTCCAGCGCATCTCGTTTTGCCACGAAAACTGACCGCTACGGCAGCCTCATCAAGCCCAAAGAGGATGACGCCTAATATTCACCGATCGGCCTCACGGATTCGAGTTCCAGAACCACCGTCCCCGCTGCTTGGCACGCCGCCATCGTGATTCGGAATCGGGCCTCCCAGTCGTTGTTTTCCTC
>JBEAQI010000020.1:0-4700 GCA_041163965.1 Verrucomicrobiota bacterium
GGCTGAAATAATCCCAGTTCGCGGGCAGGAAATCATTGGCGAGTGAGGTCACCGTGATCACAAACCGTTCAAACCACATCCCGACATTGATGAAACAGGAAAGAATCCACACCAGCCAGAGGTTTTCGCGCGCCCACTTGAACCAGAAAAACTGGGGCGTGATGACATTACAGGAAATCATGATCCAGTAAGCCCAAGCGTACGGCCCAAAAGCACGGTTCACAAACGCAAATCCTTCATAGGGGTTGGCACCATACCACGCGATGAAGAACTCCATCCCGTAGGCATAACCCACCATCGAACCAGTGGCCAAGCAGATCTTGCACATGCAGTCGATGTGGTACTGCGTGATCAGGTCCTGCAGCCCAAAAATGGAGCGCAGGGGAAGCATCAGCGTCAGTACCATCCCAAACCCGGAAAAAATCGCCCCCGCTACGAAATAGGGAGGGAAAATGGTAGTGTGCCACCCGGGCAAATTGGCCACCGCAAAGTCAAACGACACCACCGTATGCACGGAAAGGACGAGGGGAGTGCTCAGGCCTGCCAACAGAAGATAGGCCATCTCGTAGTTGCTCCAGTGGCGGTTCGAGCCACGCCAACCCATCGCCAGTATACCGTAGAAGAGCTTGCGAAATCCAAAATAAAATCGCTCGAAAGCCTGTGCCAGACTGCCTTTGGCCTGCGCCAGACGCTGCTCGAAAATCATCGGGACGCGGTCCCGGATCGTCGCCAAGTCGGGGATCATTCCCATGTACCAGAACAGGACGGAGACCGTTCCATACGTGGATACCGCAAACACGTCCCACTCCAACGGGGAGCGGAAGTTGGGCCAGATGGCGTTGGAATTGGGCAGCGGAAAAAGCCACCATGCAAACCAGACCCGGCCCACGTGGAAGAGCGGAAAAATACCGGCACAGACAACCGCGAATATCGTCATTGCTTCCGCGGCGCGATTGATCGAGGTCCGCCACTTCTGCTTGAGCAGGCACAGAATCGCTGAAATCAGGGTCCCGGCATGCCCAATCCCGATCCAAAAGACGAAGTTCACAATGGCCCAGCCCCAAAAAACGGGATTGCGCAGGCCCCAGACCCCCGTTCCCGTCGAGACCAGATAAATCAGGCCCATCAGCGTAAAGCTGGCCACCATCGCCGAAATGATGAAGGCCACCCACCACCACGTCGGCGTTTTTCCCTCCACGATCCCGCAGACCTTTTGGGTGATCCAACTGAAACTACGCTCGTTCTCGATGATTGGCCGCCGTGCCATGCTCGCCGGCCTCACCTCGTCAAGGACCGCCGGCCGGTAAGCCGCCTCGGTCGCGTGGGATGAATGATCTGCTGTCGTGCTCAAAACGTCTTCCCGTGTCTAGGTTATTTGCATCAGTGGCTGGCGCTTGTGTCGCCGCCATGGCCGTGTTCATCACCACCATGGCCATGCCCGGCCTTTTCCATCACCGGCTGGGCGCTCTTGTACTCCAAACGGCTGAGAGCCTTGCGGTAATCCGGCATCAACGGATTCGGATTGCGCAACCGCGCCAGATACGTCGTCCGTGGCCGGGTGTTCGGGTAGCCCAGCAAAGCGTAGTCACGGTCGCTGGCCTTGACCTTGGAAACCGCGCTCTCCGGATCACTGATGTCCCCGAAAACAATGGCCTCCGAGGGACAGGCACTCTGACAAGCCGTCTTCAGCAACCCGTCAGGCACATGGATGGCATTGGAATCCTTGGCTTTAACGCGCTGCGCGATCTTGGCCTGCTCAATCCGCTGCACGCAATACGTGCACTTTTCCATGACACCGCGCATCCGCACCGTTACGTCCGGATTCTTTTGCATCGACTTGAGGACGCCTCCTTCGGTCTTGTTCTCGTTCACGCCCACCGGGCCCGCATAGAACTGGTCGATACTGCGCTTGTTGTAATCAAAGAAATTGAACCGACGCACCTTGTACGGGCAGTTGTTCGCGCAATAGCGGGTCCCGACACACCGGTTGTAGGCCATTACGTTCAGGCCCTGCCGATCGTGGACGGTCGCGTTCACCGGACAGACCTGCTCGCATGGAGCCATTTCACAATGAAGACAGCCGACCGGCATCACCGCCGCTTGGGGATCGGACGGCAACGAGGTCCGGTTCGCCTCGAGATCGCCGCTGCTGAAATATCGGTCCAGTCGGATCCAGTGCATTTCCCGACCCCGCATGATCTGGTCCTTGCCAACGATCGGGATGTTGTTTTCGCTCTGACACGCGATAACACAGGCGTTGCACCCCGTGCAGGTGGTCAAGTCAATGCTCATCCCCCACTGCTGCTCAGGAATAAATTTGGCCCGGGCCTCCGGATCCTGCCAAACCTTCACGTTGGGCGGCGGTTCGCCGAAATCGGGGGTCTCATACGCGGAACCACCCCGCGGCGTGAGCAAGGACTTCTGCCCGAGCGGCATGTCCTTGTCCTTCCCGTAAATGGGAGGACTGTGACTCTCAATCCCTGTCTGGGAAACGAAATCGGGGTTTTCCTCGTAAGTCTTGACAGTGCCCTCGCGAAGAATGGCACGACCCTCCATCGACCAATGTTCCTGAGTGTTCGCAAGGCGGTAGCCTTCCTCGGTCAGATTCAGGGTCGCTCCCGTGCGCACCAGTTGGGACCGGGAATGGCTCAGCGGATAGGCGTCAAATCCCGTCCCCTGACCAACTCGGCCCACCTGGCGCCGCCCATAGCCCAACGGGACCACCACCGTCCAATCGTCCAGACCGGGTAGAATGTGGATCGGACCGCGCACCGTCACCCCGTCCACCGTTAACTCGGCAATCCGGGACTCCTCGCGACCACGCTTGAAATTGGCGGACTTCTTAGCGACTCCTCCGATGAGAAACTCTCCAGACTTGGTATCGAATCCAAGCTCCATGGCCAGTTTGGGACTCACCAGAATGGCGTTGTCCCAGGTCAGCTTGGTCATCGGATCGGGGCATTCCTGCAGCCAACCGTTGTTGTTGTAAAAGCCATCCCCAACCGAGGCATCCCGTACTAGCCGGATATGCAGGTTGCTCGCGGATCCCTCCACGACCGACAGGCCGCGTGCCAAGCGCTCCCGCAGCCGCGTCGGGGTCACCTTCACAGTTGACACCAGCGGGAAAGCGCTCTGGTCGGCAAAGCCTGTGCTCAACCACTTTTGAAAGGCATTGCCGCCCGCTCCCGTCACTTGAGCATGGGTTCCCAGCACCAGATCGTACGGCTCCGTGCTCGAGGCGCCCTCTAGCAAGGCCAGCAATTCCAGCTCGGAAAAGCCCTCAAACAGAGGCAGGATCATCGGCTGCACCGGCACATAAGTCCCGTCCAGCGTCCGCCCATCCCCCCATTCTTCCAAATAATGGGTCGCCGCAATATTGAGACCGGCTTCCAAACTGGTCTCGTCAAAATAATAGCCGTGCCGGATAACCTCGGGAACGCGTTTTTGCAATTGCTCCCATTGAAGGTCCGCCGGAGCGTCGTAAACAGGATTCCCACCCAGAATAAGCAGCGACTCGATGGCCCCGGAGTCGATTTTCTCCGCCAAAGCAGCAATACTCATCGCCTCATCCTCCGGCAACTTGGCGTAGTCCACCGTCTCCCCGTTCGCGCCAATCAACTCGTTGATGTACAGGGCGAGACAATGAGCCTCCTCGGGCAGATGCGCGCCGGGAATGACCACACTGCGCCGGGTTTCCGCAACAAGGTCACGGGCGCACTCGGCGATCCAGTCAGGGTCGGCGGGTAGTCCGGCCGAACGCTCCTGCAGAAAACTTGCCAAACGCAGGTCACCGCCCGTCATCCGAATGATCTCCGCGGCAAGGGCCGCCAAAAAAGCGGACATGTTAGCACTGGACAAGCGTAGACGATGGTCTCCCATCGACCCGGTGATTGTAAAGGCGGACTCCACCACGTAGAGACGGCTCATGTCCTTGGCCGCCTTCGCGTCCTTGACGCGGCGCGTTTTTCCAAAGGCCCTCGCCATCCCCACACTGCCCGGCTCGTCATTGAGAAAATCGGCGTCGATACTCAGGATCCGGGCCGCTTTCTCGAGACGATAGAGGGGCCGCATGGCTTCGCCAAACAGGGACTGCGTCGCCCGTTCGGGTCCACTTTGGTCAATGGCACTGTACTCCGCCCACACCATCCGAGGATACTTTTTCAGCAGGGCCTTCTTCAACCGCAACCGCGTTGGGGAGCTGGAAGCCTGAGCCAAAACCGCCATCCCCTGCCCACCGGTCGGAACGAACTTCGCCACTAGCGCCGCTACACGGTCTTTCACGCGCTCACGCGTCACCCGCCGCGTCCCCTCGTAGGAACTAGTCATCCGGTCGGGATCATATAAATTCAGCACAGAGGCGGAGGCAAAGCGGCTCAGGCCGCTGCCGTAAGGAAGATAATCGGCATTGCCCTCGACATGGGTGGGCCGGTGCTGATGCGTCTCCACCACCAACGGGAGGTTGTCCTTCGCGTCCGGAAATGACGTCGTAAAGTAAACCGGAATCCCGGGGATCGTTCCCTCCGGCTGTTTGCTGTATGGAAGAATGTATTGCTCCGGGCGACGACAGCCCGCCGCGCCGAGTCCCGCCACCCCGAAGGAAGCCGCCATGATCTTCATGAAGCCCCGACGGTTGACCCCCTCGACCTCGCTTGCCCCCTGCGGAAATTCGCGGTGCAGCCAATCCTTGAAAGAGGGCTTCT
>JBEAQI010000021.1:0-3865 GCA_041163965.1 Verrucomicrobiota bacterium
CCGGGTTTCTGCCTCCTTCTGCCAGTTCCCAGATCGATTATTTTCTTGCGGCGGATTCCTTTGCGGACACCGACCTTGTGACCCTTTGGGTGGGGGGCAATGACTTTCTCGATTCCAGTACCACTGGCAGCCTAATCGGGCCCGATGCCTTGGCGGACCGCATTCTTGTCCTTCTGCAAAAGCTGGTGGCCAATGGGGCGAAGCATATTTTATTCGGCAATTTACCCGATATGGGAAGTATTCCCCGTCTTTACGGGACGCCCCTGTCGGCGGGCGCTTCCCAATGGTCCTACGGGTACAAGTTGATGCTGGAGGGGCGTTTGGCGGCCCTGCGAGCCAGCTATCCCCAGATCGCATTCTACTATATGGACTTTTTCGCAGCCCAGCAGGATATTCAGGCGAACCCGGGTGATTACGGTTTGACCAATGTTAATTCGGCGGCCGGTGATTCCGACACGGCCCACTTCTGGGATGACATCCATCCGACCACGAAAGGCCATTCAATTGTCGCGGCGGAGGCGGCCTACGTCCTCAACAGCCAGAATGTCGAGACCGATTTGACGATGAGTGTGGCGCCGATAAGCGGCTCCAGCAATGTCCTTGTGACCTTGAATGCGGCGGGCCGTGGGACCTATCGGCTCGAGAGTTCTCCGACCTTGCAGGATTGGACGACCGTCCAGACGGTCGATCTGGTTTGGGGAACGCCATCACAGATCCAACTTGAGCATGATGGCTCCCACCGATTCTTCCGTCTCGTCCGTGTTGTAAACTAAATTTGCCTTGCGTCAGTCGTGGCCTCAGGCCGGTGGTCGGCGGGTATCAGGGCTCAATGGAGTGGGTTATTTTTGGTGGTTTGCTCACGCTTTCGAACCGTCGCCAGATCAAAACCCCCAGGACGGATATCGCGAGCAGCGCTCCGAATGACGCAACGGTGGCGAGGTTCATCGGAGCGTCCATCAAATCTTTAGGCGTATTTATGGAAATTGGCTGCAGGTCACCGGTCTTGTGGGAACTTCATACTGTTTACTCCTTAAATACCAGCTGTATTGAGCGAAATAGCGACCAGAAGAAGAGGCCTGGGGCGGCGAGGAGCCAGAGGAGGGCGGAGGCTGCCGCGAGGAAGGGGATAAAGAGGATGGCGGAGAGGAGGAGGGCGGAGGGGCCGGTGACGTAGGCGTCATTGAGGCGAAGCGTTTCGGCGCCATTGGCGGCGCTGATGCCAAGGATGAAAAAGAAAAAGGCGCCGGGGATGAGGCCACTGAGAAAAATGAGTTTGTAGAGCGACTTGGCGGTGAGGCGCCGAGCGGTGACGACGGTGAGGGTGGTCTGATGGCTAATGGGCATAATGAGAGCTTGGTGCGAGAGAGGGAGACTTCAAGGGTGGGGATGCGATTCCGGCTGGGGATGCGATTCCGGGTGGAGGTGTGATTCCGGGTGCGGGTCGGCAGGTTGGGTTGATTGCAGGTCAGTTTGAATCGCGAGCAATGCCAGTCGCAGGTCATTTGGGTCGACGGATGAGGCATGACCATTGGCAGCGGTGCGAAGGCCCTCGATAAATGCCTCAACGGGCAGGTTGGCGTGATTGTTTTGCGTGCGGAACCGTTGACCATAGTCATATCCTAGGGCGAATGCATATTGTTGGCGGGCCTTGACCGGATCTGGCAGCGAGTCAACGGGAACTTGGTTTTCCAGGGGGGACTTGGGCATGATGACGTGACCAATGAGCCAGCTTGAGCCAAGAGACAGGATCAGGAGTATAAGAAGTTTGGATAAATTTTGCATCGAAACAACAAATAGTGCGAAGGCTTCTCTCAGCAAAGGAAAATAACAGAAACAAATTTAAGTAAGTGCTTGCTTAGAAGAGACTTCCGTCATGAGTAAAAGAATGATGCGAACGTGTTTGGGCCTGGTTCCGATTTTTCTTTGTCTTAGCGGTGGTGGTTTAAGGGCGGAGCCCTTGTTGACAGGTTGGATCACTGAGCCCAGTGGGGCGTATGCTCGTTTGTACGAGACCCTGGCTGCGGAAGCCGCGGGAGCGAGCGTTACGACATGGAGTCGCGGGGCTGGCGTACAGAATCTGCCGACCTATGCCGGGGTGAGTCAGGTGTCGTATTCCGACACGCACGTGTATGTGCGATCCAGCGGCATGGGGTTTCATGTGATGGGGCCATGGTATTTGGACGGCGGGCCATGGAATTCCGATGGGCCGAGCTACGGAACGCAATTGTTTGGCAATCTACCGTCAAATACAGCGACCTTGTACCGGATACCCCGACAACCAGAGATCCCCGCCGAGGGCGCGGGGCGGACGTTGACCCAAGCTGGGGCGACGGGTATATTTGCCGACGGGGTGGTGATGTTTGACGCTCGCGACACCTTCAGCTACGACACGTCCGCGGGGCGCGATCAGACCCCTGGAACGCCGGCAACGGTGGTAGGGGACCGCATTTGGAATCGCTTTGCGTGGATTACAGAGGGCATCACCTTTGATCCTGCGCAGGCCCATCAGGCCGGCAACCAGTATCATTATCATGCCAGTTGCGTTGGTCCCCGCTTTCTGTTGGGGGACAGCGTGGTCTATCATGCCGAGACCAACCGTTACGCTGAGCAATTCAACGGCAAGCACTCCCCGATTTTAGGATGGGCGGCGGATGGGCTTCCCGTTTATGGCCCTTATGGGTATGCGGATCCCCTTGACCCGGCGAGTGAGGTCCGCCGAATGGTGTCAGGCTATGTTCTGCGGGACGGGACAAAGGGAACGGACAATCTCCGTGAGACGGGGCGGGTGGCCTTGCCCATGTGGGTGATCGAAATGGGTATCGATGACCGTAGTACTGTTGAGTTGAGCCCTAATGAATATGGTCCGGATGTGGACACATCGGCGTACGGAGAAACATTTGTCCTCGGGCAGTATATTGAGGACCACGCCTATCTAGGCCATCTGACGAATCCCGATGATGGCCAGCCTTTCGAGCATGGCGTTGATTTTGACCTTGGGCTGTACAACCAGCGCTGGTGTGTGACGCCAGACTATCCCGATGGCACATGGGCCTATTTTATGACCATTGAGGAGGACGGGAATCCCGTTTATCCCTTGACCACGGGGCGCCAGTTTTTCGGCGTGGTGGAGGGCGGTGAGGTGGACTTGATTTCCGAGCCGGTGGTGGTGGTCTGGAATGGAGGGCCTTTGCAATCCTTGGCCTTGCGCGAGGTGGAGCTTGATTCGCTGGAGGGGGATATTTCCATTCAGTGGCGCGGTCCCGAGGGCGGCATCTACACCGTGGAGCGCTCCACAGATCTGACAGATTGGCAGACCGTGTCTTCGGGTGGTGTGATCACGGACCGGTCCACCCTTACGCATACGACACCCTTTGCGGAGGACGGGGCCCATTTTTATCGGTTGGTGCAGACCGGGTTGGCGGACTTCGATGCAGCCGGTTTTGATCTTTCCGGGACGGGTGGGGCGATAGAGGCTGTGACCTTGCGGTTTACCTTCACTGTGCCCTTACCTCCACAGGGAGCTGTTCAAAGCGTCAAGGTGGGGGATGCCGTTGGTAGTATCGCCCAATACGATCAAACTGGTCGGGCCATTGATATCAGTTTTGATCCCGCTTTGGTGGGAGGTATTCCCGCATCGGCGGTGATCCAATTCAACAGCCCAAATGGGACAGTGACGGCGACTTCCTCAAATGCCTACACCGGTGGCGATTGAGGGGCGGGGGGTGATAATCCGGCATTGCCTTTGCGCGGAGAAGGTTGCAGAAGAGCCGGATGGAACTGTTGATGAATGCCCTGAGAGGCGGATTGGGGCTGGCGGCACTGACGGGGCTGTGCTGGATATTCAGTCAAAATCGGCGGGCGATCG
>JBEAQI010000022.1:0-6854 GCA_041163965.1 Verrucomicrobiota bacterium
TATCGGCCGGGCAGAAAGTGGCGAGAATGCCGCCCAGTTCGGTGGTGTCCCCTTGCACAAAATAGTAGGGACACAAGCGCAACCGACCGTCATGCTCATGCACCCGTCCATGCTCATCAAAAAGGGGATGCTTCAGGCGGGCAGGCTTTTTGTATTCTTGAAGCAGATACAAATTGTGCGGAGCTTCCGCGACGGCCTCCGCGATGCCATCGGCCCACTCGTCACGGGAGGCATCGCTTCCATAGAGCACACTCCGCGCTCCCCATGCGTTTTCGTGAAACCCACTCAGCTTGATGATCAGATTGCGCTCGCGCTGGGATGCTTCCGCGAGTTGCTCCCATCGGTAAATCGGGCGGCCGCCCACCAGCGGGGCATCGAGGACGGCATTCGGTGGCAACCGCACCGGGTCCATGATCCATCCGCGCGGAATGACAGCGTTCAACAATTTCCAGCTGGCTTTGCTCAGATTCTCACGCCAAAAGTCCGCCAAGCGGTGATGATGAAACAGGGCAAGGCTCAGCTTTTCCTCTTGGAACGGCCGCATCGGGGGAGTCACTGCCAAAGGAGCGCCGTCCGCAAGAATGGTGAGGATGTGCTCCGCAACCGCAATGTTTGCCAGATCAAACAACTCCCAGAATCTGTAGATGACGTCGACTTCCTCCGGGTTTCCATCGATGTCGGCGCAAACGGTATCGCCGAGCGGCATGAGATCTCCGGGATGCAGGCAATAAACACGCTTGCCCTTCAGTTGTAGTTGCTCTGCCAGCCATTCCATCTCCGGACGGTAGGTGTTGGCCTCGTCAGAAACCACGATTGCCACCAGCGGGAGCTCACAATCAGGTCGCAAAGCGGCCATGGCGTCATAAAAGGCCTCCACCATGCGGTCGCCCGCCCCCACCAGACCGCTTTGCCCCGCGTACAGTCGGTTGAGAAAGCCGGTGAGGCCAATGCCACCTGGAACGGAGTCGATTTCCGTCAGCGCAAAGCCGTTGTCGGTGTAAAGCAAATCCGGTCGGATGACCATGGGTTGAGTCCGCCGAACCGCCTTGGAGCGGGCATGGGCGATCAGCCAATCCGGTTTGCCCCGGTCGAGATAATCACTCACCCATGGGGCCTTCAAATCGGCGTTGCGGAGGATGGTCTTGTTCTGCACCGAGCGGTTGTAAAGGAGTTCCACGGCACGGTAAAACTCCAGACAAGCCACCCCGATCTCACGAATTGTTCGGAGATCAGCTGCCGAAAGCGGCCATGACTCGGGCGACAACTGCCATGTCTTGTCTTCAAAGAGCGCCTGCTCCGCCAAGGCCCGTTTCACCTCCGCATGCGCAAGTCCGCCACGCTGTGACACGGGGTCAGTCATCTATCTTGATGTCCTTGTTTCGCTTGGTCGGACAACCAGCCCGCAACCATGAATGAATGAACCGTTTCAAGTCCCCGTCCATGACCTGCTGTACATTCGAGGTCTCCACCCCCGTGCGCAGATCCTTGACCATCTGGTAAGGCTGAAACACGTACGACCGGATCTGATTGCCCCAGCCGATTTCACCCTTTTCCCCGTAGAACTTCTCCATCTCAGCCCGCTTCTCATCCTCGTACTTTTCATACAGACGCGACCGTAGCATCTTCATCGCCGTAGCCTTGTTTTTGTGCTGAGACCGCTCATTCTGGCACTGCACGACGATATTCGTCGGCAGGTGAGTGATGCGGATCGCGGAGTCGGTCTTGTTGACGTGCTGGCCGCCTTTTCCGGAGGCGCGATACGTGTCGATCCGCAGATCTTCCTCGTTGAGCTCAACCTGCACGTCGTCCGTCAACTCGGCGATAACGTCCACCGCACAAAAGGAGGTATGCCGCCGCGCGTTGCTGTCGAAGGGACTGATCCGGACCAGCCGGTGCACCCCTCGCTCGGCCTTCGCGAAGCCATACGCGTTGGGCCCGATAATCCGAATCGTGGCACTGCTGATCCCCGCTTCATCCCCGGGAGCGAGATCGTCCGTCTCCACGCGAAATCCGCTGCGCTCCGCCCACCGCACATACATGCGGTACAACATATCCGCCCAATCGCAGGACTCCGTGCCGCCAGCCCCCGCGTTGATCGACAAAATGGCGTTATTCTTGTCCATCCGCCCACTCAGAAAGCTGGTGATCTCGAGCTCATCCAGCTCCTTAAGCAGAGCCTTGGCAGTGCCACCGATTTCGTCGGCATACGCCTCCGCTTCCTCTCCGTCAGCGTCCTCCACCAACTCAATCAGGGCCTGCAGGTCGTCAATCTTCGCCCGAAACCGAATGATCGGCTGGATGCCGGACTTGATATGGCTGACCTCGGTCACCACTTTGTTGGCGATCTCCTGGTGGTCCCAGAAGCCGGGCTCGGACATCCGAGCCTCCAACTGAACAATCTGCTCCTGCCGCTTCGGGACGTCAAAGATACCTCCACAAGTACCCGGCACGCCGCGTGATCTCTTCCACTTGATTGCGAATTTCCGCCTCGATGATCATGCGGATTACTGAGTTGATGGACCTCGCCTTTTCAAGCATCAATCCAACCCTGCTTAATAATTTGCACTCCTGCTTTGACCCGCTGGCCAAAATCCGCACCCTCGGAATCGTGGAAAAGCGCCTGTACCAGTTGATTGGAGCCGCGATCATCCTCATGCTGAACGCTTGTCAACCCGGCCACGGCGAAAGGGAAATCAGCCGCTTGGAGATCATCCGTGTTCTTCCGGTGGAGGCCCCTTACCCGCTTGAGCCATCCGGTCTGGCTCTCCACAAGGGCCGCCTCTACACCGTCGCCGACAAGATTGACCCGATCATCTTCGCCATCGAACCGGAGGATACCGTGGCCCGACTCACCGAAGCCATCGTCTTCTATTTGCCAGAAAGAGGGCCCATGGATTGGGAAGGCCTCACCGTTGATCCGGATGGCACCTTTTATTTGATTTCGGAAGCCAAGGGCCGGATGCTCCGAGTGGACCCTGATGGGACAGCCTCATGGGCCACCGGGGATCTCCGCCCCGTTGGACAGTCAATGGGCCTCTTCGCCAAGGAAAACGCGGGTTTTGAAGGGCTCACCCAACTGGGCCCTGCTCACTGGCTCGGGGCCGTCGAACGGGAGCCGCGCGGACTCGTCGAATGGCGGCAATCCGGCCAGAACCTCCAGGTGGACGCCTTTGTGCAAAATCAGTCGCCCTTTCAGCATGTCCTGTCGTTTTTCAGGCTGGCCGACTACTCGGGCCTGCATTTCGACGGGGATCGCTGCTACGCCCTGTTCCGCAATGCCCACCTTGTCGTAGCCCTCGAAAAAGTGAACGGCCAATGGCGGGAAGCAGAAGCATGGGATTATCGTCACATGGAAACCGATCCGCGTTACGCCTACCGCAACCAGACCTTCGGCCAAGCGGAAGGGCTTGTTGTCAGCGGCAAGGAGGTCTACCTCATTTTTGACAACAACCGGGGCCCGCGGATGGCCGACTCGAGCGACCGCCGTCCGCTCTTTGTCCACGCCCGCCTGCCCTGACCCCAGGCAACACTCCCCCGATTAGGAAGGGCCGGCAAGATACTCCTTGCCCCCCCAAAAAACTCTCTCCTGTTAGCGATCCCTTGCTGCGCCCTCAGAAGCCCCCCTTCTCTGAAGCTTCGAGGGACACGGCCTTGGTGAAGGAGGGTGAGAACACCTTCGCCCGGCATGGCCCCGCTTTCTCAATCCGTCTTTTAGTCTCTCACGGAGTATCACGGAGTTTTCTTTGGGGGGCAAAAGAAACCGTAAAAAACACCGCTGCCCTTGCTCCGTGCTCTCCGTGCCTCCGTGAGAGGTAGATCAAATGTAGGTAATCCTAACTGGATTTGGAATGACTTTGCTTCAAGGGCCTCCATGACCGGAACCGTTTCCATTCCGAATGCCTCGGCCAACGCCACGCGGCTTTCGTCCGCTTTGATTTCTTTGACGACCCCAATGTGCATAATTAATCCTTTGAACAAATGATTAGACCCACTGTCTGCCGGGTCAACCCACTCCGTCTCGACCTTGGCAGATTTGACGGTAAACCCAAAAAGCCGACCCGCATCACCGCCAATCTGATTGCCGGGTCGGACTCGCCAAGTTTGGTTGATGACCCACTCCGTTCGCAGCCGCGAGACCATGTGCCATCGTGGCAATCCCGCCATGCGTTCGTCACCCTTCATCCCTTGTCTGTTGTTGCTAATGGCCATCATATCCTGTATCTCCTATGGCGCCAATAATCCGCTCGCCAGCGCTCCCAGCCCCAAAAGCGGCAAAGTGGCGATGCTCAATGGTCGGCCGGTCTTTCTCATCGACGATAAACCGGTCTATCCGATGATCCATGCCCTCACCGATGTGCCCTCAGGGCGATGGTCATGGGAGGAACTGCCCCAGCACAATATCCGAAACTTCTGCCGACAAGGAATCCGGGTCTTTCAGCTCGATGTTTTTCTCGAGCACGTCTGGCCGGATCCGGATACCCTCGATTTTACCATTCCGCGAAAACAAATCGCGGGCGTGCTTGAAGTCTGTCCGGAGGCCGCCGTTATCTTTCGCTTCCATCTTCGCGCCCCGAGTTGGTGGATGCGCGCCCACCCCGAGGAATGGGTCGTCTACGCCGACACGGACTACGCCCCTGAGCAGCAATACGGGCTCCTGCGCGTCATTGAGCATGACAACAATCCCGTGCGCCGTGTCTCGATGGCCTCCCGCAAGTGGCGCGACCTGGTCTCGGATCGCTTTGTGCGCTTTCTTCAAGCCTTCGCCGCCACCCCTGAAAGCAATGCTCTCGTCGGGTTGCAGGTCGCCAACGGCGTCTACGGCGAATGGCACAACTGGGGATTTTTCGACAACGAACCGGATATCAGTGAACCCATGCGCCAGGCCTTTGTCGAATGGACCCAAAAGCGGTACGGTGACGAAGCCGGCCTGCGCGCGGCATGGAATCAGCCAGATGCCGCCTTTGCATCCATTCAGTGCCCGGACATGGCACGCCGCGCCACCGGCGGAGTCTTTCGCGATCCAGCCACTCGGCAGGACGTCATCGACTACTACCGCTGCATGCACGAAGTGGTGACCGACAACATCCTTCATTTCACCCGCTTGCTCAAGGCGAATTGGCCGCGCCCGATTATCGCGGGAACCTTTTACGGCTATTATTTTTCCACCTTTGCCCGCCAAGCCGCCGGCGGCCACCTTGAGCCCCATCGCCTGCTGGAAGATCCCAGCATCGACTATCTCTCGGGACCCCAAGCCTATGGACCGGAGGCCGTTACTGTCGGCGATCCGTACCGCTCCCGCAGCCTCACCACTACCATTCGCCTCCACGGCAAGCTCTGGCTGGATGAAATGGATGTCGAGCCCACCATCCCACTCCTCAAGGACGAGTCCTATGCGGACCGCCTGCGCGACAGCGTCGCCGACGTCCGCCGCAATACGGCCTTCTCCTACACCAAGGGAGCCGGCCTCTGGTACTACGATTTCAATATCTCCGGCGTCGACCTCGATGGCTATCAACACAACATGTCAGGCAGCCAAGGCAACTGGGACCATCCGGTGGTCATGGAGCAAATCCGTCTCATGCGGAAATTGTTTCAGGAGCGAGCCGTGAGCCAGCCCTACGAGAGCGAGGCGGACACGCTCTTCGTTTATGATACGGAAAGTTTTTACTACACCGGCAGCCTCAAAAACTCCGACCCGGTCAGCAATACCCTCGTCGATTATAATTCGCTCGCCGCTTACCGCGCGGGCATCATCTTCGACACGATCCACATACGCGACCTGCAGCGGATTGACCTCAGTCCTTACCGCGTGGTGGTCTTCAATAATACATTTGTGCTGGAGGCCGCGCAGCGGGCCTTTATCCGGGACGAGGTCGCCACCAACGGCCGCCACCTCGTCTGGCACTACGCCCCGGGCTGGATCGACCGGCTTGGCCAACCGGCTGGTCCGGCAGTGGCCTCGGAACTGACAGGGATGCGACTGATTGAAGTCGACTCGTCTGCCATACCGGAAATCGAAACCAATACCCCTATTGGGCCCACCACTTACTCGCTAGGGGATGGCCCCATCCAGCCTCTCCTTGCGATTGAGGACCCCAGCGTGGGCATTTTGGGAAGGTTCACGCACACGGAATCGCCCTCCCTCGGCGCCATTGGCAAAAAAGCCTTTCCGAGCTACACCAGCTGGTTCATCAGCCTCCCCAGCCAGCAAAGCGATCCGCTTCGCTCCATCCTGCTGGCCGCCGGAGCCCATGCCTATGGCAACGGCGACGGCATCTTTTATGGCGGCGGTGGCGTGCTGGTCCTCCACACCAAATCGGGCGGGGAACAAAGCGTCACCCTCCGCACCCGCCAAATCATAAACCTTGTGCTCCATGAGGGACCAGCCACCGTGCTCATGGACGCAAAATCGGGGGAAATCCTCCTAAACGCCTTCGAGCCTGAGAGTGAAGGCGTGCAAGTCGACTATCCATCCGTATCCAAGAAACGGGAATAAATGCCCCTGAACGGAGGATTAATTCAATGGACGGTCGCTGCTTTACTGGAAAACACAATTTGCTTAGCGTAATCGGCGCGGTCGCTTAGGCCATTACATAGCTCAAAACAGCCTTTCTTCCGATTCCTTTCTCCTCTCAAGTCATTAACTCCCGTGCAAATCGATCTGCACCTGAATAACTCACCAGTTGGCCCCAGCCATCGCCCCAAATGGCCCGCTTACAGACCGCTGACCTGTCTTTCAACGGCCTCCCATGAGGCCCGTTTATCTCCTACAAACCAAAACTAATCCTCAACTGAGCGACCTGAAATATGAAGAATAGACATAAGTTAAACTGGTTGATTCCAGGATGTCTTGT
>JBEAQI010000023.1:0-5320 GCA_041163965.1 Verrucomicrobiota bacterium
GAGGCGCTCTCGAAGGGGGGCAACGTCGGATCCAACCGCCATGGCCGCCAGAACAGCGCCCCCCATGGCCACCGATTCAGTCGAAGAAATCCGATGGACAGGGGCCTGAAAAACATCCGCCACGGTTTGGGCGATGGCTTGATTGGCGGAGGCTCCTCCGGTCAAATAAAGACACCTCGGGGCAGCGCCGATCCAGCGGGACTGCAGCCGGATATTCAATATCTGCCCCTCCACGCAGGCCCGCGCGGAGGCCGCAGAGTGCTCCCATCCACCCTTAGGTCCGCCAAGCGACCGAACCCCAGCCGGGATGCGCGGACTGATCTCTGGCTCAAAGAAAGGAAGCAACTGAAAACCGTCGTTGCCGGCCGGTTCAGCCATCACCGCGTCCGAAAAGGCCTCCCAATCCATCCCCAGCGCCTCCCGCACGCGCTCACGGGCAAGCGAGCCATTGACAAAGCATTGCAGGGCCATCGTTCCCCCCAGCGGATGCCCAAAGAGGTGTCCGCAACCACCGGGATCGGGCCTCGCTGTGTCCTGTCGACCAAAAATGGTATCCGAGGTCCCCAGACTGATGAGACGTTCGTGCGGCAGGCAGTCTCCCATGCCCACAAGGCTGGCCGGATTGTCGCCGGTAAAGGCCACCACCATGGCCGATGGTGAAAATCCATGCCGACGGACCAGCCATGGGGCCACCGGCCCTAGAACAGTGTCGGAGGGCACCACCCGCGGCAGGCGTGCCCGCAATCCGGCAGCAGTGGCGGCGAGAAGCGGCTCGTCCCAGTCCCATGTCTCAAGATTGAGCAGGTTCATGCCCGCGCCATCGCCCCGATCAATGGGCGCGTCCATGCCGGCCAGCACCGAGGCCATGAAGGAACTCACCAAATGCACCCGGGCCGTCTCTGTATAAGCAGCTGGCTCGGTTTGCGCAAAACGCCGAATCTGCGGGCCACTGAAGCGCTCAATGGCCACCGATCCGCTTCGCCGGCATACCTCAAGGGCGCCACCCAGCGCCGCCTCAATCTCACGGCACTGATGGGTCGTGGACTGATCCATCCAGATCGGCGACAGCGGCCGGCTGAATCCACCGGCCATGTCCACATGCGGCAGCGACAGGTGCCCCAGCCGCTTCAGGCCATCGGCGCTCAAGTAAACTGTCCCATGCTGCTGCCCGGCACCGCCAATCGCCACAATCTGGCCCATATCGGTTCTCTCGCGAAGCCGCTCAAGACAGAGGTCAAGGCCCTCCAGCCACATCAGGGGATCAGCCAGCACCGCCCCACCCTCGCCCCGCGTGAACCCATTAGGAACACCGTACCGCGGAAGGTCGCGTCCGAAATTGACCGAGACCTGCGCCTCAATGCGCGCCGTCGTGTCTTCCATGACCAGGGCCGTCAGGCTCTGTGTCGAGGCATCGATCCCAAGAAAGCGGCCCATGCCTCAAAGATACCGATTGAAGAGGTTTTCGAGCATCTCCTCGCGACCGGAAGCCAGCGACGGCTCACCGGCCGCCATGGCCATCGCCTCCAGCTCCTCCAGCGTCATCTCTCCGCGCTCGATCCGGTGCCCGGCTTCGCTGTCAAAGCTGCGGTACCGGGTGGCCACGGCCTCCGCCAGACTGCCGTCGGATCGGATGGCCGCCGCCACCTTTAGCCCATGGGCATAGGTGTCCATCCCACCGATGAACGCATGGAACAGGTCCTCCGGCTCGTGCGACTCGCGGCGCCGCTTGGCATCAAAATTCAATCCGCCGGTGGTGAACCCGCCCATTCCCAGCACCACCAGCATCACCCGGGCCGTCTCCGCCACGCTGTTGGGAAACTGGTCGGTATCCCATCCCAACAGCGGATTACCACGGTTGGCATCAATGCTTCCCAGCATTCCGGCTTGGGCCGCGAGCCTGAGTTCGTGCTCCATGGTGTGCCCCGCCAGCTCGGCATGGTTGGTCTCAATATTCAACCGGAAATGCTCCGTCAGCCCATAAGTCCGCAAAAAGTTCAGGCAGGTCGCGACATCCCGGTCGTACTGGTGCGTCATGGGCTCGCACGGCTTGGGCTCTATGTAAAAGGGGCCCGCAAATCCAATCCGCTTTTTATAATCAACGGCCATGTGCAAAAACGCCGCAAGGTGGTCGAGTTCGCGCCCCATATCGGTATTGATGAGGCTGGAATAGCCCTCGCGCCCACCCCAGAAAGTGTAGCCAAGCCCCTCCAACTCATGCGTGCAGGCAATCGCCTTCCTCACCTGTGCCGCCGCATAGGCATAGACGGCCAGATCCGGCGAGGTCGCTGCCCCCTGCGCGTAACGGGGATGCGAAAACAGGCAGGCCGTTCCCCACAGCAGGGTCTTGCCGCGCTCCTTCTGAAGCGGCTTCAGCTTGGCAATCACCGCGTCCAGCGAGGCGTTGCTGCGGGCTAAATCTCCCCTCTCAGGGGCCAGATCGCGATCGTGCCAGCAATAGTAATCAATCCCAATCTTATCGAGAAATTCAAAGAACACATCGACCCGCCTCAAGGCATTCTCCTCGCTGTCGGATCCGTCGTCCCATGGCATCAGCGCCGTGCCGCCTCCAAACGGATCGCCCAGCGGATTGCGCATGACATGCCAGTAAGGCGCCGCAAAACGGAGGTGCTCGCGCATGGGCTTGCCCTCCACCAACTCCTCAGGGTTGTAATGGCGAAAGGCCAAGGGATTCCGGCTCGTGGGGCCCTCGTAGGGAATTTTACCAATGGAAAAATAATCACTCATCCCTTTATCTTATCAAATAGGCCTTCTCTGCAGCCTTGCCAATTCGGACAATTTCTTTGCAGTTTCATGCACCATGACCTCGCTGCCCGTCATAGGAACCGACGTCGTTCAGGCCCTCACCAAGGAGTTGATTTCGCTCTATGATGAGCTTCCAGGCATTCTTTTCTGGATCAAGGATGCCGACCTGCGCATTTTGGAGGTCAACACGGCCTTCGCAGTTTGGGTCAACCTGCCAAAATCAGCCATCATCGGCAAAACCGATGCCGATCTTTATTTCCCGGAGTTGGCCAAGGGCTTTATGGACGATGATGAAACCGTCATCCGGACAGGGCAAGCCATCGTCCGCAAAGGGGAGCTGCTGACCAACCGCTTTGGCATCCCGGAGTGGCGCTCCACCACCAAGCGACCGGTCCTTGATCCCAATGGCAAAGCGGTGGCCACGATCGGTATTTCGCGGCCTCTGCCGTCAGACTTTGACCGCCTGCCGGCCCCGTTCGAGGCCCTCGCGCGTCTCATTCTTCATGCGCGCGAGGCGCTCGCCGACGGGGTCGATGTGCCAGCCCTCGCCGCCAAAGGCGGACTCTCCCTCGCCACCCTGAACCGCCTCTTCCGCCGCCACCTGCGCCTCTCGCCAGGGGAATTCCTGCACCAACTGAGGATCAGCCGGGCTTGCCGTCTACTGCAAGACTCCCCTCTCAACATCACCGAGATAGCACAACAATGCGGCTATGAGAGCCCCGCCGCCTTCGCGAGGGCCTTCCGGCAGAAAATGCTCATGTCTCCCTCCGCCTTTCGCGCCCAACAGCCCAATTCGGCCCGCTAGCGCCCACGGATCCGACTGGGGCTGATCCCCTTGATCTTCTTGAAGGCCCGGGAAAAGTGAAAAGGATCCGTAAAGCCAGCCAACTCCGCGACCCGCTGCACACTCAACTGCTGCGTCTGCAGCAATTCCAGCGCATATTCCATCTTGCGCTGCATCAACAGGGCATACGGCGTGGTGTGATAATACCGCTTGAACAGGCGCGACAGGTAGGACGCATCCATGCCCATCGCCTCAGCCACCTCGCGCAACCGCCAAATCTCAAGGAAGTTATCCTCGATGTACTCCTTGGCGCGCCGAAAGACCGGCCACGCGGATTCGCGGGCGTAGGCCTCCGTCACCGCACTTTGGGCGCATTTGCGGAGGAGAATTTCCAACAGGGCCGTCGCCACGGCCTGCGCGCTGGAAGTTCCGCAAATAGCCTCTTCAAAGAGCAGATGGCACCACTTTCCCGCCTCATCGCCCCCGCGGTTCGGTCGGAGAACATGGCGATCCAGCCCAAACGCGGGCCCAAGCTCCGCCCCGTGATGCTGAAAGGCGAAGAACAGCTTCGTGATAGGCCGTTCGGGATTGTTCACTAAGCGGCATGGAATACCGGGACCATACCAGAAAAAGGAGCCGCTCCGCAGCGCTTCCGACTGCCCCGCAACCACCACCTCACCCTCCCCACGGATGATGTACTCAATCAGGTAGACGGGAAATCCGGACCGCTCCGTCCGATAGTCAGCGCGGCAATGCTCCATGCCGCCAAACAATAACTCCAGCCCGCCAGGGTGCCCCCCAGCCACTGGCTTGAAGGAGAAATAACGGGTGTTGTAAACGGATTTGGAGAGCTCCAGTGGCGGCAGGTCAGGCATCAGGCAACAAGTTCAGGATTTGTCATGCCGGGAAAGCATCACCCATTCAAGCAGGAAGCGTGATCTGGTACAGTCAAGTAATGAAAAACCCCCTCCTACACACCTTTCCCAAAGTGGGCATCCGGCCCACCATCGATGGCCGCCTTGGCGGTGTCCGTGAGTCCCTGGAAGAGCTAACCCTCGCCCAAGCGCGACGGGTGGCAGCGCTCATCGCCGCCGAGCTGCGCTATCCGGATGGCAGTCCGGTGGTCTCCGTCATACCGGAGCGCTGCATCGGGGGCGTGGCCGAGGCCGCCAGTTGTGAAGCCCTGTTTCGCGCCGAAAACGTCGGCGTGAGCCTGACTGTGACACCCTGCTGGTGCTATGGGTCGGAGACCATGGACATGGATCCGGCCCGCCCCAAGGCGATCTGGGGATTCAACGGCACGGAACGCCCGGGAGCGGTCTATCTGGCGGCTGTTCTTGCCGGGCATTCGCAAAAAGGCCTGCCGGCGTTCGGCATTTACGGACAAGACGTTCAGGCCGCCAACAGTGAGGAGATTCCCGCCGACGTTCGTGGCAAAATCCTGTCCTTCGTGCAGTGCGGACTGGCCGTTGCCATCATGCGCGGCAAGGCCTACCTCTCGATGGGCGGAACCTCCATGGGCATTGCCGGCTCCATGGTCAATTATCCGTTCTGGGAAAAATGGATGGGGATGCGCGTCGAGGACATCGACATGTCGGAATTTGCGGGCCGCATTCAGACCGGCCGCTTTGATCAGGAGGAATTCAAACGGGCCATGGAATGGGTGCGGGAGCACTGTCCGGAAGGGGACGACTACAACCCGCCAGCCACCCGCCGCTCCCGCGCCGCGATCGATCAGGAGTGGGAAACGAGTGTCAAGATGACCCTCATCGC
>JBEAQI010000024.1:0-3089 GCA_041163965.1 Verrucomicrobiota bacterium
GCGAGGTTGGGCGCGGGCGTCTGCCGGTACTGCTGCAGGTGAACACGGCGGCGGATCCCGCCAAGCACGGGTCTGAGGAAGCGGATGCGGGACGATTGGCAGACCTCATTTTGGCCAGTGATCACCTTGAGCTGGAGGGGCTGATGACGATCGGGGAGCTGACGAACGAGGAGGGGCGAGTGAGGCGGACCTTTGTGCGGCTGCGCGAGCTGCGGGAGCGCCTGAGAGCGCAGACCGGGCTGCCCTTGCCGGTTTTGTCGATGGGCATGACCGGCGACCTCGAGTGGGCGATTGAGGAGGGGAGCACGCTGGTGCGGGTTGGCTCGGCGCTTTTTGGGGAGCGCTAGTAGCACTCGTGGTTGGGCCGGGCATGAACCCCTTCGTACGGCTCGGTGGAGAAGGGCAACTGATCCCGGCCATCGCGGACAAGAAAGGCATCGCAGATTTCAAAGAAGGCGGTCGGCGAGGTGGCCCGGCGCATGCCGTGGAGGAAGGCCCCATCCGGGTCGACGCCTTGGCCGACAAAGTTGACAAATTTCTTCATGCGATTGAGGCGGTTTTGTTCCGGCAGGTCGGCGCGGGCATTGAGGATCCAGAGGTCATCCACGTAGGCCCGCACATGGCCAAGGGTGGGAAGAAAGCGTGGCGGGGCGGACGCCTGAGGCGTGGTGGCGGTCCGGATTTGCGAGAAAATCCATGGATTACGGATCGCGGAGCGGCCGATCATGACGCCGAAGGCGTTCGTTTGGCGCTGAACGGCCACGGCCTTTTCGACAGACGTGATGTTGCCATTGGCGAAGACCGGACAATTGAGCCGGCTGACGGCGTAGCCGATCCGCGAATAGTCGACTGCTCCCTTGTACAGTTGTCGGACGGTTCGGCCATGCAGGCTGAGGCTGTCGATGCGGTGTTTTTCAAGGAGGCCGAGGAGGGCATCGAGGTGGCGGTGATCTTCAAATCCGATGCGCGTTTTCACGGAAAGGTGGCCGGAGTGGACGTCACGCAAGCCACCGAGCACCCGGTCGATATCGGCCGGATCACGCAGCAGTCCGCCTCCGACGTTTTTGCGATAAATCTTGGGAGCCGGGCAACCCATATTCAGGTCAATGCCAGCAATGGGCAATTCGAGGAGAGCCCGGACAGTCCGTTGCAGATGGGGGACTTCCTCGCCGATCATCTGCGCATAGACGGGCCTGCCGGTGCCATGGTCAACGATGGAGGCGACGATATGTTTTTCGAGGGTGGAATGCGAATGCACCCGGAAATACTCGGTGATGAAATAATCCGGCGGGCCATAGCGCCCGAGGAGCTGCATGAAGGGCAGGTCGGTGACGTCCTGCATGGGCGCAAGGGCGGTCGGCAGGCTGCCGGGGGCGAGCCGTTCGGGAAGCGATCGTGGGGCCGGCATGTTACTCTTGTTCTTTGAGGATGCGCTGCAGGAGCTCGGTCATATCTTCCTCCGCCTCCAGTACTTTTTTGGAGACGTAGATGGGACTCTCAGCATGCAGGGCGATGGCGATGGCATCGCTGGGCCGGGCGTCTATCTCGCAGATTTTGGTATCGATTTCGTTCTCCATCTTCAGGATCAGGCGGGCGAAAAAGGTACGGTCCTTGACGTCATTGATGAGGACGCGTGGGACGGTGGCCCCGAGGGCAATGAAGATGGACTGAATGAGGTCGTGGGTGATGGGGCGCTCCCGTTCCACGTCATTTATGATGAGAGAAATGGTGTGGCCGATCTGGGTATCGATATAGATAATGAACGTCTTGTCATCGGTCCCGAGGAACAGGGCGCATCCGTTGGAGGTTGGCATGACTCCCTTGATGGCAACTTCAACGACATCCTTTTGCATCAGGTGTGATATGTCAGGTTGTCCAAAATACGCAAGCCGTGAAGCCGGTTAATCCCTCCATGCTTGGATGGATTGCGTGCCGCAAAAGACGCTTGATGGATGCCCGGTGGGGCGGCAGGGTTTGAGGAATGTCAGATCAGCGCCAGCGTCCCCAACCCAATCTCTATCTAATCGGTTTCATGGGGGTGGGCAAGAGTCTCATTGGGCGTCAGCTGAGCCGGGTCTTGCGGATGGGCTTTGTGGATTCCGATCAGGCCATAGAGCAGAGGGCGGGCCGGAGCATCGCGCAGATTTTTGCCACCGACGGGGAGGCTGCTTTCCGCGCCTTGGAGCGCGACTTTATCGAGAGCGGGCATCCGAGCGTGGGGATGGTGGTCTCTTGTGGCGGGGGGCTACCGGTGCAGCCTGGCATGGCCGACCTGCTGAGGGAGAAGGGGGTTGTGGTTTGCCTGTTTGCCAGTCCCGAGACGGTGCTGGAGCGTACCCTTGGCAATCCCAAGCGGCCCTTGCTGAATGTGGAGAATCCGGCGGAGCGGATTCGTCAATTGATGGCGGAGCGCGAGCCCATTTACAAGATCTGTGGGATTGGGATTTCGACGGAGGGCCGGCCGGTGGGAGAGATCGTGAGTAACGTGGTCCGGATTTACCGGCGGGAGGCCCGGTCGAGATGAGACGCTGTCTGAAGCGAGTGTTGGGTTGGCTGGAGTGGACGCCGACGCTGGCGCGCCCCTGCGGCTGGTTGGGGTGGCCGGTTTTGTGGCTGGCAATGGTGGCGGTGGGCGTGGCGCTGGGAGGCCTGATAGGGGCCATGGCCTATGTCTTTTTCGGTTCGTTGGCCGGCCATGCCCTTGGGGTGTCTGGTCTGGCTCGGAACGGGCTGCTCGATGGGGGCTTTTATGCCCTGATCTGGTTTCCCGGGGGGAGTCTTGTGGCGGCGGCGGTACTGGCTCATCGTCGCGCGGAACTTGTTTCATCTAAAGGATTGCCCTGGCCTGTTAACCGGTCTAAAACCAGACGGGTAGAATGACGGTTCAGGGTAATAGTCATGCCACTGCATGCTCCGGGCCGTTCCAGCAACCTCATCGAAATACGATCATGACGGATTCCGCGCCACAGACCTTGTCACCTGACAGTCATTACCCCCTGAACAGCGTTCCGGGGACCGACAACAAAGATGTCCTGCGGTGGGTGGACCGGATCGCGCGGCTATGCCAGCCTGATCGTATCCACTGGGTG